>JBDSIP010000185.1:0-4349 GCA_039917915.1 Thermoflexales bacterium | reverse complement strand
TGAGAAATCAATCTCCGAGGCGGTTGCCCCGGCGAAGCCGGGGGAGACCGCCTCGGAAAACAGCTTCTGTGCGGAGTTGATTTTCGCAGAAGGAGAACTCCATGTCCAGTATTGATCTCACCCAGATCCGCCCGCCGCTTCCCGGCGCGGCCGCCAACGCCAATCTGCGCGACTATGACGCTGTCTACAAGCGCTCGATCGACGACCCGGAGGGCTTCTGGGCGGAACAGGCCCGCGAGCTTGAATGGTATGCGCCCTGGGATAAGGTGCTCGACGCGAGCGCGGCTCCGTTCTACAAGTGGTTTGTGGGCGGACGCACCAACGTTGTGTTGAACGCACTCGACCGGCATGTGCGCCTGGGTAGCCCGCGTCGCAACCAACTTGCCCTGATCTGGGAAGGCGAGCCCGGCGACACGCGCAGTTACACCTATCTTGAACTGCACCGCGAGGTCTGCCGCTTTGCAAACGTATTGATCGGGCTTGGGCTCAAAAAGGGCGACCGAGTCGCCATCTATATGGGCCGCGTGCCCGAGCAGGCGATCGCCATGCTGGCCTGCGCCAAGCTCGGGATCGTGCATACCGTCGTTTATGGAGGTTTGAGCGTCGATGCGCTGAGCTCGCGGGTGGCCGATGCCGAGGCGCGCGCCATCATCACCGTCGACGGCGGCTGGCTCAATGGCAAAATCGTCGAACTTAAGAAGATCGCCGACCAGGCCGCCGAACGAGCGCCGTCGGTGGAGAAAATCATCGTCGCCAGGCGTACCGCGCAGGCGGTCGACATGCGACCCGGCCGGGATCTGTGGTGGCACGAGCTTATGACCCCGGCCGTGTCCTCGTTTTGCGAGACTGTCCCCCTCGACGCAGAGGATCTATTTTTCACCATCTACACCAGCGGCAGCACCGGCGCGCCCAAGGGCATCGCGCACACGGTTGGCGGCTATCTCGTCGACGTGCACGCTGCCCTAAAATGGGTGCTAGATTTCAAGCCCGGCGACACCCTGTTCTGCGCAAGTGATGCGGGCTGGATCGTTGGACACTCGATCGTGCTGTATGGCCCGCTTATGGCCGGGATCACCACGGTCATGTACGAGGGCGCGCCAGGATACCCGAACCCCGAGCGCTGGTGGACGATCGTCGAGAAGTTTGGCGTGACCCTCTTCTTCACCGCGCCGACCGGCGTGCGCGGATTGATGCGCTTCGGCAACGAGCCGCCGCAGAAACACGACCTGTCCAGCCTGCGCCTGCTGGCCTGCGCTGGCGAGCCCCTTAATCCCGAAGCCTGGCGCTGGTTCCATGAAGTCATCGGGCGGGGCGTTACGCCCATCGTCGACAACTGGTGGCAGACCGAGACCTCGCGCCCGATGATCGCCGGATTCATTTCCACGCCGATCAAACCCGGTTCGTGCTGCCGGCCGGTTCCGGGCGTTGTGCTCGATATCCTCGACGAGGAGGGCCGCTCGCTCCCGCCCGGCCAGGAAGGCGCGCTCGTCATCAAGGCGCCCTGGCCTGGGATGCTCCGCACTATTTACCGCGACCCGCAGCGCTATGTCGACCAGTACTGGTCACGCTACCCGGGAATCTATCTGACCGGCGACAGCGCTCGGATTGACGCCGATGGCTACGTTTGGGTGATCGGGCGCTTCGACGATGTGCTCAAGGTCAGCGGCTATCGGCTCGGAACAGCCGAAGTCGAGAGCGCCCTGGTATCGCACCCGGCCGTGGCCGAGGCAGCCGTCATCGGCCTGCCGCATGAGATTCGCGGGAATGCCATCCACGCATATGTGATTTTGCGGTCCGGCATTCCGCCAAATCCGGCGCTGGCGGAAGAGATCCGCCAGCATGTTGGCAAAGTCATGGGTCCGATCGCCAAACCCGAAACGGTTGACATCGTGGCCGCCCTACCCAAGACCCGGAGTGGCAAGATCATGCGACGGGTGCTTAAGGCCCGCGCGCTCGGCCAGCCCGAGGGCGACCTCAGCACGATGGAAGGCTGACCAAACTTCCAGGAAACCATAGCGCTGGCTTCACTTGAAGTCGCGAGCATCGCGCATGCGTTCAAACCATCCAATACGGATGGCGGATCCACTGCAAGCACAGCCCCGTGGGTTTCCCCAGAATCCGCGGGGTTATGTTATTTTCCTGTGTGTTGAGGGTGGGACCAGCGCGGAATCGCCGTCCACGCGAGCAAGACCGAATCCCCGGATATTCTAACTCTCACGCAAAAATCATCTAGGAATCTATCACTGGTGGTATAAAGTGTCCTAAGTAGCCTGTTAGGCAACACGGAAAGCGAGTCGGTCTGTAGTTATGGCCTACTTGCCTACGGGAACCGCGACAGTAAGGGGAAAATGGCAGAACAGAACGAATCTTCAACTAAACGTTTCGGGGCGCTCAAAGCAGGTATCGCCCTGATGCTGTCGCTCATGGCATTGGCGCCGAAGGACACTTTCGCGGGCGCAACTGACCTCCCAACCAAGCCAACTTCAAGTGACTCCCAGATTTTCGCGCAATCTCTCGGCGCGTTGCCTGACGTCTTCAGCGCGGATGCCCTCCAGCGGCAACTCAGGTCAAAAGATGCTGGCGCCGATGGCGCCCTGGTGCTCGAGTCAAAGAAACCCGCCGAATTGCCCGCCTGGGCGGTTCCAAGCGCGGCCGACAACATGTCGGTGGTGCCGATCATCAAGTCGGATCTGTTTTCGGGCAGGATACATGCGCCGGTCACGACGGGTGACCAACAGGCGCGATTTTTCGGTTTTAGCGACGCGCCGTACGCGCCCAACGCTGGCAACAACCAATGCGTCAGGTCCTCCCAGCCGGGCGCGGTCTGCACTGCCAACGACGTCACATTCGGCGCCATTTCCGGCTACCGAATCCTTGACGACGGGTGTCTCGGCGCAGGCGATACGACCACCGTCGAAGTGACCTTCACGATTCAAGCCGGCCAAGCATCGCGATACGATATTGGGGTTTTCATCAACACGGATGGAGGTTCGAACGCCCTCGACGCCACTGCCTCATGCTTCCATGACTACCTGCATCCGATTGTCACTTCAACGGTCGCCTATTCGCCGACGAGTGGCGTCGGCCCGTATCAAGACCTAGAGGGCGCCCCTGACACCTGCGGCGATATCAGCAACGGCGACCTTGTCTATTATCGAACGACTCTGACGCTGGTCTGTCGGGATAGTGACAACAACGGCTTACTGGATGTAGCCGGTGCCCTGTCATGGGACAACAATACGGCCGGGGTGTGCAGCGGCGCGAACGACGCTTTCCCTGGCACGAACTCCAAGTGCAGCTCCACGCAGTCGATCGCCATCCCCGTCATCGTGCCGGCGGGTAATCTGAGCTTGGTCAAAATCGCGGACACGAAGATTGTCAGCGCCGGACAGCAGGTGGGCTACACCATCGGGGTGACGAACTTCCAGCGCAATTCGACGGCCTACACGGTCACCCTGACCGACACCCTGCCGTTAGGTCTGAACTGGACCGTGTCGCCGGTCAACTCAAGTTGCGCGATCTCGGGCGGGATCCTGAGCTGTAACTTTGGGAACCTCACGAATGGCCCGAACCCGCCGCCCTATGCGACGGCCTCAGTCCATATCGTGGCCGACACCAGCATCGCGAACTGCGGCACGATCAGCAATACGGCCAACTTGAGTTTCAGCGAACTACTTACGGGACCACGCATTACAAGGACGGCATCGGCGTCGATCGACGTATTGTGCGCGCGCCTGGCGGTAGACAAGATCACCTCCCCGTCTAACGATCCGACCCAGTTCTCGTTTCCAGTCACATTGGGCGGAAACCCGTTCACTACCCTCATCAACTCGGATGCGGGCGGAGTTGTCTACACGGGGCTGATCACGCCGGGCGCAAGTCTGGCAATCACTGAGACGGTGCCGGTTGGCTGGGACCTGATTTCAGCCACCTGCACGAATGGCCAGTTGCCTGGGATCATCACCGCGACAGGCGGCATCACGGTAACTTGCACATTTACGGATAGCAAGAGACCAACACCGACACCGACGAGCACGGCCACGGCCACTAACACACCGACTCAGACCCCAACTGCGACCAATACGCCGACGGTGACGCCGACTCAGACCCCGACTTCGACAAACACGCCGACGGTGACACCGACTTCGACGAACACGCCCACCGTGACACCGACGGCGACGAACACGCCCACCGCGACCCCGACGGCGACGAACACGCCCACCGTGACCCCGACAGCGACGAACACGCCGACCATGACCCCGACGTCGACGAACACGCCGACCGCAACCCCGACGGACACGCCGACAGCAACACCGACGGACACGCCGACAGCAACACCGACGGACACG
>JBDSIP010000184.1:0-9862 GCA_039917915.1 Thermoflexales bacterium | reverse complement strand
TGGCGGAAATGCTCATGGACACCCCGCTATCGCTCACCCAGCGCGACTTTGCCGGGGTGATCTTCCACTCGGGCGAAGCGCTGATGGAAATCATCAACGGCATCCTCGATTTCTCGCGCCTCGAGGCTGGACGCATGCAACTGGATCTGAGCGCCGTGCCCATCCGGAACACGCTGGAACAAGTGGTCGAGCTGATGAGCGCCACTGCGCGAACCAAACATATCCGGGTGCGCTGTTCCGTCGACCCGGATTGCCCCGACGTCATCCGGGCTGATGCAGGCCGGTTGCGCCAGGTGCTGCTGAACCTGGTCGGTAATGCCGTCAAGTTCACCGATGCGGGCACGGTTGATGTGCGCGCATTCCGCGCCACGCCCGGGCGGGTGCGCTTTGAGATCACCGACACCGGCATCGGGATCAGCCCGCAGTTCTGGGACCGGCTGTTCATGCCCTTTTCGCAAGACGACTCATCGTCGGCGCCTTCAGCCGCAGCCCGGCCCATCAGCGGCCGCTTCTCGCGGTCGCGCTCGCCCGCGCAGCCGAACACCACGATCAGCCGGCCGGGCGTAATCGCCTTGAGCGCCTGCAGACATGAGGCCAGCGCATTGGGCGTGTGGGCGAAATCGACGACGGCAAGGTAGGGCTGGCCGGCCACGATCCGCTCCATCCGGCCTGGCACGCCTTGCATCGCGGCCACGCCCGACTCGATCGCCTCACCCGGCACGCCGAGCGCAACACCAATCCCAACCGCGGCAAGAATGTTCGAAACGTTGTAGTCGCCGATCAGACGGCTGCGCAGGGTGAGCCTGCCCAGCGGTGTGTCGACCACGAGGCGCAGGCCATCGGCGGCATGTTGGACGTCGAGCGCGCCAATATCGGACGGCAGTGCGCGGCTGTAGGTCAGCATGCGCCTGCCGCGGGCGACGGCGCGCAGATACTCGAAAGAGAATGGATCGTCTGCGTTGAGCACCGCAACATCGGTCATTTCGAACAGCCGGCCCTTCGCCGCCCGATACGCCTCGCGCGTGCCGTGCAGGTCGAGGTGTTCGTGGGTGATGTTGGTCACCGCCGCCACCGCAAACGGGATGCCATCCACCCGATGATGGGCCAGCGCGTGCGAGGTGACTTCGAGCACGCAATCAGTGAGCCCGGCATCGCGCATCTGGGCGAGGTAGTCCTGGGTCTCGTCCGCATCGGGCGTGGTCGTGTGCAAGCCGGTCTCCATGGCCCGATCGCCAATCACAGCGTTCACCGTCGAGATTATGCCCGTCCGGCGCCTGGCCGCGCTCAGAATGGCATAGGCCAGATTACACGTTGTCGTCTTGCCATCCGTGCCGGTAACGCCAACCACCCGCAGCGCCCGCCCGGGAAAACCGCGCCAGGCCGCGCATAGCCAGGCCAGCGCCTCGCGGCCGCTCTCGACGACGATCGAAGGCGCGTCGGCGGGAGTTGCGGACGGGTGTTCAACAACGATGGCGGCCGCCCCCCGGCGCAGGGCATCGGAGATAAAACGGTGGCCGTCCACCGCCACACCTTTATAGGCGACAAAGACCGCCCCGGGCGTCACCTGGCGCGAGTCGTCGGTAATGGCGTGTATCTCGGGGTTTGCGGCGCCGTGGCGGGCATATCGCACGCTCGCCTGATCCAGGGCGGCCAGCAGGTCCTTCCAACGCAGCATGGGTGTGATGATTCTATCGCTCGGCGGCGTGAAAAACGATGAGGGCCAGCGACGCCGACCGCTGGCCCTCAAAGCAAAAGGAGGAGAAGAGGAGGTCCCACCCTGACTCTTGAGTGAGACTATATCGATCTCCCCGATTTCCTGCTATGACGTTTGCCCTACGACTGCCCTACGGCGTCAGACACCGATTCGTTTTTGGGAAATGCCCTGGCGTGCGCCGGGGCACGCCAGGGCATTTCCCGCTCAGCGTGTATAATTATCAGCCGAAAAGGGCCTGTAGCGCAGTTGGGAGCGCGTCTCAATGGCATTGAGAAGGTCAGGGGTTCAAATCCCCTCAGGTCCATGAGAGGGGGCGGCCGATGAGGTCGCCTCTGTTGTCCAACCGAGAAAAGCCGGCGCTGCGCCGGCCGAAAACGGCTTAGAACGGAAGTAGTAAGTCATCCTCCCAGCGAGCCGGGAGAGCAAGGTGTGAGCCCGGCGCAGCGCCCTCGAGGAGCGCGACCGCGAAAGCGGCCAAACAAGACCGAACTCGTCCGCGAGCCGCATGCGTAACCTCCGGCATCCGCCGGCATGAGCGCATGCCGGGAACGCCCGTTAGCGCGTGAGAGAGCGAAAGCTGAATCAGGGTGGTACCACGGGCCCACTCGTCCCTGAGCGGATGAGTGGGCCCGTTGCGTTTTCGAGGTGTCCTATGACCGAGCGATATAACCCGGGTGAGATCGAACCGAAGTGGCAGCAGCGCTGGCTGGCCGACGAACTGTACAAGACCGGCGCCGCTGACGCGCGTCCGAAGTACTACGTGCTGGACTTTTACCCCTACCCGTCCGGCGACGGCCTGTCGGTCGGGCATGCCCGCAATTACGTGCCCACCGACGTCATCGCGCGCTTCTATCGGATGCGCGGCTACAACGTGCTGCACCCGATGGGTTTTGACGCCTTTGGCCTGCCGACTGAAAACGCGGCGATCAAGCTCAAGGCCAATCCGCATGTCTTGAACGAGAAATACTCGGCCAACTACATTCGCCAGTTCAAGCTGTTGGGCCTGAGCTATGACTGGGACCGGGTCTTCAATAGCAGCCACGATTCGTTCTATCGCTGGACGCAGTGGATCTTCATTCAGATTTTCAACTCCTGGTACGACCCGCGCCTGGGCCAGGCCCGCCCGATGAGCGAGCTGGAGACCGAGCTGAATGCCCATGGCACCGGCCGCATCCTGGATGCCATAGACGCCAAACCCGAACAAATAGGCGCCATCGCCCGCAGCGTACCGCGCATCGGCGCCGATGACTGGACGGCAATGATCCAGCGCGAGCGCAATCGCTTTCTGATGCAGTTCCGCCTGGCCTTCCGCGGCGAGAACACGGTCAACTGGGATCCCGTCGACAGGGTGGTCGTCGCCAACGAAGAGGTCGACGCGCAGGGCCGCGCCTGGCGCAGCGGCGCACTGGTCGAGAAGAAGTCCCTGAAACAGTGGAACTTCCGCATTACCGCCTACGCCGACCGGCTGGCTCGCGATCTGGACACGGTGAACTGGCCGCAGAAGATCGTCACCATGCAGCGCAACTGGATCGGCAAGAGCCAGGGCGCCGAGGTCGACTTCAAAATCGAGGGCGACGCAAGCGAGAAGATTCGGGTCTACACCACCCGCCCCGACACACTGTGGGGGGCGACTTTCATGGTCCTCTCGCCCGAGCACCCGCTGGTTGCCAGGATCACCACGCCCGTGAGACGCGCCGAAGTCGGGGCCTATGTCGTCCACGCCCGGTCGATGACCGATGTTGACCGGACCGATGTCAGCAAGGCCAAGACCGGCGTGTTCACCGGCGCGCTGGCCATCAATCCAGTCAACGGCGAGCGCATCCCGATCTGGGTCGCCGACTATGTGCTGATGACCTATGGCACGGGCGCCATCATGGCCGTCCCGGCCCACGACCAGCGCGACTTCGATTTTGCGGCCAAGTTTGGCCTGACCATCCGGATGGTCATCCAGCCACCCGGTGTCGAGTCGACCGACGCGTCAGTCCTTACTGCCGCATACAGCGATCACGGCGATGGCCTGGGCCGAATGGTCAACAGCGGCCCGCTGACGGGACTGGACGCCGGCCAGTCGATCGCGGCTGCCATCGACTTCATCGAGGAGATGAAGGCCGGTCAGCGCCGAGTCAACTACAAGATCCGGGACTGGCTGATCAGCCGCCAGCGCTACTGGGGCACGCCCATCCCGATCATCCATACCGAAGATGGCGAAGTCACGGTGCCCGTGTCCGAACTGCCCGTGCGCCTGCCCGAGGTGGAAAGCTACGAACCCACCCAGACCGGCGAATCGCCACTGGTCCAGGTCGAAGATTGGGTGAACACTCCGACCGGGTTGCGCGAGACCGACACGATGGCGACCTGGGCTTGCTCGTCGTGGTACTACATGCGCTTCGCGGACGCGCACAACAGTGAGCGCATCTTCGATCCGAAAGAGGTCAATTACTGGTTGCCGGTTGACATGTATGTCGGCGGAGCCGAGCACGCCGTGCTGCACCTGCTGTATTCACGGATGTGGACCAAAGTTCTCTACGACCTGGGCGTGGTCAGCTTCATCGAGCCCTTCAAAAGCCTGCGCAACCAGGGCATGATTCTGGCCCCGGAACAGAAGGAAGTCGACGGCCGGATGATCTACGAGAAGATGAGCAAATCCAAGGGCAACGTCATCACCCCCGATGAGGTGGTGGCCGAGCACGGCGCGGACGCGCTGCGAGGCTATGAGATGTTCATCAGCGACTTCTCGCAGACCGTGCCCTGGAACACCAAAGGCGTGCCGGGTGTGCGGCGTTGGCTGGATCGGGTGTGGCGGATCGTGCTGTCGCCCACCGATGACCGGGGCGGGACCGCGACCATGACCGCGCGCGAACTGCGCCGGGCCGCCCACCAGGCCATCCAAAAGATCGAGCGCGACTTCGACGCCTTCGCCTTCAACACGGCGGTCTCGTCGATGATGGAGTTCACCAACACGCTCTTCAAAGCCCGCGATGCCGGGCTGGCCGGAACGCCCGAATGGGCCGAGGCCATCGACATCCTGGTTCGTTTGCTGGCCCCGATCGCCCCGCACCTGGCGGAGGAATTGTGGGAGCGGATGGGCCTGCCGTATAGCATCCACAAGCAATCCTGGCCAATAGCCGATGCCCTGGCTGCGGCAGAGGACAGCATTGAAATCCCGGTCCAGGTCAACGGCAAGCTGCGCGATCGGATCACCGTGGCGGTCGGCACCGCCGAAGAGACCATCAAGACCCTGGCCATCCAGGCGGAAGGCGCCCGACGCTTCGTCGGCGACAAGCCCATCCGTCAGGTGATCTACGCCAAAGGCAGGCTCGTGAATATCGTCATCTAGTCCCGCGCGTGAAGACGCGAATGCAATCGCCCTTCTTCGCGACTTCGCGTGAGAACTGGGTTGCCCGGCGAACGGGCCAACAAGGAATATATCTGTGGACCCGGTGAAGCTTGTCGTCCTGTTTGTCGCGGTGATGCTGGCGGGGGCGATCAACGCCATCGCCGGCGGCGGCACGGTGATCTCCTATCCGGGCTTCTTATTTGCGGGTCTGCCCGATATCACCGCCAACGCCAGCAATGCCATGGCCCTGGTGCCGGGATCGCTGGGCAGTACCGCCGCGTATCGGCGGGATCTGGCGCCCAACCTGAAGGTCCTGGCCATCCTGCTTGTGCCGACCTTTCTGGGCGCGCTGCTCGGCGCGCTGGTGGTCGCGCGCTCGTCAAACGAGTCATTCCGCCGGATCGTACCGTTCTTCGTGCTGGGCGCGACGCTGTTGTTTGCCTTTCGGGACCGGGTCAATCGGCTGTTCAAACGGACGGCCACCGTCGCCGAAGAATCCGAGCATCTGACGCGCGGGAGCTATATCGGCGGATCAATCGCCCAGTTCGTCATCGCGATGTATGGCGGATACTTCGGGGCCGGGATCGGGATTCTGATGCTGACGTCGCTGAACGTGATGGGGTTTCGCAACATCCATCGCATGAACGCGCTCAAGGCTGCCCTTGCCGCGGCGATCAATGGGACCGCCGTCATCTTCTTCGCCATTGACGGCAAGATCGACTGGCCGCTGGCGCTCTTTGCGGCGGTGGGCGCGCTGATTGGCGGGTATGGGCTGGCCCGCCTGGCCCGCCGGATCAACCCAGCCGTCATCCGAGGATTCGTGGTGGTGTTTGGCCTGGTCGCCTCGACCTATTTGTTTGCCCGGGGTTATGGTGTGATCTAGCGAGCCCGTTTGCCGGATGCGATCGTCCCTGGCAACGCAGGCGCCGATCGCTTCGGGGACTCTGTTTTTCGGGCAGTTCTTTAACCCTTGCGCTTTGGCCCACGCTGATTACAATCCCTGCGTCATGTCGCAGTCGCGACATGAAATCAACCATTTCTTTCGGAGGATTCTCAACATGATGCAGCCCGCTGGTTCGTCGTCGATGATGCAGCGCCTGATGGGCGTGATTACTTTCAAGGCCCCGATCTATAAGGAAATTGCGGAAGATCCGGCGTCGCTGGCGCCCGCCGCCATCATCACCGTGGCCGCTTCGCTGATCTCGGGCCTGATTGGCCTGCTACTCGGCAACCCGGTCCTGTCGCTGGTGGCAAATGTGCTCAGCGCCCTGCTCGGCTGGATCGTCAGCGCCTTCGTGGCGGGCTTTGTCGCCGAGCGCCAGGGCGGCAAGACCGACACCCAGGAGATGCTGCGTGTGCTCTGGCACACCAACATTTTCCAGGTGCTGAACTTCATCCCCTGCCTCGGTACGATCGCCGCGATTGTGCTGGGCGCGATCGCTTTTGTCATCGCCGTGCGCGAAGCGGCCGAGTTTGACACGCAGAAGGCAGTCATCACCGCGGTCATCACCTTCATCGCCATCTTCCTGGTCAGCATGCTGATCGGCGCGATTCTGGGTGTCGGCGGCGCAACGGTTGGCGCGCTCACAACGCCCGCGCGCTAAGGACCCCTGGCGAACCCAAACCGGGAGCGATAGCCCGAGGCTCTGGGTCGGGCTATCGCTCCCGAACATCGTACGCATGAACATTTCCCGCGCGATTCAACACCCCACCCAGGACCCCAACTTCATCCAGAAACTGGCGATCACCAGCCTGGTCGGGATGGTCCCGATCCTCAACTTCGCCGTGCAAGGGTACGCCCTGGAGCACGCGGCGAATGTCATGGCCGGTCGCGAGCTCCCGCTCCCGGGCTGGTCCGACCTGAGCGCCAGGTTCAATCGCGGGCTCAGGCTCGGGCTCGCCCAACTGGTGTACGCCGCGCCGCTCTTGTTCCTGTATGGCGTGTTGATGACCGCGATTCTGGTCTTCACGTTTGGCGCGCAGGCGGCCATCTATTCGGGACAGGCGAGCCGGGATGTTTCGCGTTTCCTCGGCGTTGGCAGCGTGGCGCTGTTCGGGATCATGGCGGTCCTCGGCGGGGCGCTCTTCTTCCTCGGCATCGCGATCGGCCTGCTCGGACCAGGCATCTTTCGGCAGTATCTCCAGCATGGGACCTTCGGGTCCTGCTTCCAGTTTGGCGAAATTCTGGCCTTCACCCGGCGCCGCATTGGCAACATCATGCTTTCGCAGGTGATCCTTTACGCGATCGTGTTGGCGCCGATTCTCGGATCAATGTTCCTGCAGTTCATCCCCTGCCTGGGGTCGCTAGCAAGCTTCGCCCTGATGTTCGCGGCCCTGGGCTACTACCAGATCGTCCACGCCCATCTGATGGGCCAGATGATGCTGAAAGACAGCCAGGTACCGGCGCCCCCTGTACGGCGTCAGGCTCAATGATCCCGGAAACGATGAATCCCGGCTTCGCCGGGGTTCATCGTTTCCGGGCAAACCAGGCTTCGGTCTTGCGCCGGCGAACGGCAAAGAGCATGCCCATCCCAAGTCGACCGAAGAGCGCCGCGCCCACCCGGCCCAACACACCCAACGGGAGCGCGTACTCGATGTGATCGATGACTCGGGTGCCGTCCTCTGTTGCCTCAAACGCATGGGTATGGCGCCAGTACGCCATCGGCCCGCGCCCGGTCTGCTGATCGACAAACTGACAGCCAGGCGCAACCTCGATCACGGTCAATTCCCATGGCTGCCGGATCGGCCCGAGCGCCACCTCGAGATGAATCGCGCTGCCGACGTGAAGCGGCGCATCAAAACGGGTCACCCGCAGGCGCGGCAGGCCGGGCATGACCCTGGCCAGCATGGCCGGGTCGGCATGAAACGCCCAAACCTCATCCATCGGCGCAGCCAGGACGAAGGCGCTGCTAAACGTGCTGTGCCTCACGACAACATTTTCCGAGTTGAAATCTCCGGCAGAGCCGAAGATACCAACCCAGAAATCCCTAACGGTATTCGCCCTTCCCCAGCGAACGGCGAATCAACTTTCCCAGGGTCATCTTGCGGGTGAAGGCAATTCCGTCGCGCAGGCGAAGGGGCGTGACGCCGAAGACGGTCTCGGTCTTGTTGTCGCGGGTGGTGTTGTTCACCCCCAGCATGCCGAGCAGGCTGGGCGTGACCGGCGGCCTGGGCAGGAGCTTGTCCATCAACGCAACGGGAAGCTTGAGCAGGCCGACCGGAACCTTGACTTTGACTCGCTTGATCCCCATCTCGGCCATGATGGCGTCGATGATGGCTTCGAGCGTCAGCACCTCGCTCCCGCATATCTGCAGGCGCTGGTTGATGGTCTCGGGCAGATCGACGGCTTTGACGATGCATGCGGCGACATCAGCGGCGGCCATCGGTTGAAAGGCCGTCTTGCCATCGCCCGGCACAACCATGAAAGGTGGAATGCGGGCCAGCCCGGCCAGGGTGTTGATGAACTCGTCGCCCTCGCCAAAGATAACTGACGTCTCGAGGATGGTGTACGGAATCCCGCTCTCGATGATGGCGCGCACGCCCTGACCCTGGGTCGATGCAAGCGGATAGGGCCGGCTCTCGTCCGCCCCGAGGCCGACCAGGTTGATGATGCGGGTCACGCCGGCGGCTCTGGCGGCATTCACAACGTTGCGTGTGCCCTCGGCGTTAATCCCCGCCATCGTCGACCCGCCCCGGTCCCGATTCACCGCCGCGAGGTGGATGACGACATCAACACCCGCCATCGCCTGCGCCAGGGAGGCGGAATCGGTGACATCCCCGATGACGGGGAGCGCGCCGTGGCGCCGCACCTTGTCGGCCTGCGCCTCGGAACGCACCAGCCCTTTCACATGCCCCGCCGGCCCGTTCCGGGCGAGCGCCTGAAGCACAAATCCACCCACATAACCATTCGAACCTGTAATTAGGATCACGTTATCACCTTCCCTATCTCAGCTATTTCAGATGAAAGCCCTGCTCCTCGAGAACCGCCCTCAGGTCAACCCGGGCAGGCCGGGACACGCGACGGGCCGTATGCTCGGTCCAGCCATACGCTTCAAGCGTATCCGGGTGGCCCGGGACGGGCACCTGGCGCCCGTCATAGATGCCGGTCGCGATCATCGTCTGGTCGTAGTCGCGCAAAGCCTCATCCTGCCCGGCCACCGAATAGCGCTCGTGATGCAGCACGGCCCGCAGCGGCAGTCGCGGGCGTGGCTGCGGTGTCCGGATGGGCACGCCTAAAGTCATCCCAAACAGGGGAAACATCAAGCGCGGCAGGTCGAACAAACGGATGATAGACCGGGTGTTGTTCCGCAGTGCGCCGATGTAGCACACCCCCAGGCCAAGCGACTCAGCCGCCAGCGCGGCATTCTGGGCCGCCAGGGTGGCATCGATCGCCGCGATCAAGAAGTTCTCAACGTAGTCATGCTGATGCGGGTGGCCACGCAGCACGGTGGCGCGATCGACCCGGCTGAGGTCGGCGCACCAGGCCAGAAAGAGCGGCGCCTCCCGCACCTGATCCTGATTACCGCATAGAGTTGCCAGTTCGGCCCGCTGCGCGGCCTCGCTGACGGCGATGACGGCATAGGCCTGCACGTTGGACGACGTCGGCGCGCGCTGGGCGCAGTCGATAATGGTCTCGAGCGTCTCGGCCGCTATTGGATCGGGCCGGTAATGGCGGGCCGAACCATGCCGGCGGAGCTGATCAAGGACAGGGTTGGTGAGGGGCATGCGGGAGATCATACGCTGGCGGACCGCGGACGGCAGACCGCGGACGGCAGGCGGCTCCTGCTGGCTCATTCGATCTTCCTGCGGTC
>JBDSIP010000183.1:0-23692 GCA_039917915.1 Thermoflexales bacterium | reverse complement strand
CTTTGACTCAGGCACGGGTATGTATGTCACCCAACAGCGGGTGTTTGGGGCGGACACGACGCCGCAGACTCGAACTGTGAACTACGCCTATTACGGCGTGGGAGGGGAGAGCGTGACGAACACCCTGGGCGCGCGCCAGCCAGTGGGCGCGCTCAAGGCGGTGACGGATGCCAACCAGGCCGTGACGGGGTATGGCTACGACGTGTTTGGCCGCCTGCGTCAGGTCGCCCGGCCGGGCGACAGTCTGGCCGACCCGAGCGAGGAGTGGCGCTACTACGACGGGGTGGAAACGAGCCGGACCATGACCGCGACAGGGTTCAGCCAGGGGCCGTTTGTGAGCGATCACCGGGTGCGGGGCGTGGCGGGCGGGGGCTGGACCTCGTACACACTGGCGAGCCTGGACCGGAGTATCTACGACGGGTTGGGGCGGGTGATCCAGACCCAGACCCGGGCGGGCCAGGGCTGGCAGCTCGCCGACTGCGCCGACAGCCCGCGCAAGACGCTGGGGGAGGAGATCGTCCAGAGCACGCTGTATGACGCGTTGGGGCGGGCGACCATCCAGACCGTGCCGTTCACCCAGACCCAGTATGAGAGCTGCGCATCAGCGGGCTGGGTGAACACGCCGTATGTGGCCATGCCGCAGACCCAGACCGTGGCCGCGGGGACAGGCCTGAACGCGGTGTATTACAACGGGATGGCCTTCGAGACGGCGGTCCTGAACCGGACCGACGCGGGCGTCGACTTTGACTGGGGGACGGGTTCGCCGGGCGGCGGGGTGTCGTCCGATCAGTTCTCAGCCCGCTGGACGGGCTGGGTGCGGGTGGACGCGAGCGCGACGTATACGTTCTACCCTGCCGGCGACGACGGGATTCGGCTGTGGGTGAACGGCCAGCTTGTGGTCGACCAGTGGCACGACCAGGGGATGACCGAATATGCGGCAGCGCTGGCGCTGCAGGCCGGGGTGTATCACGAACTGCGCTTCGAGTATTACGAGAACGGCGGCGGGGCGTCGGCCCGCCTGAAATGGGCGAGTCCGACGCTGGCGAAGCAGGTGATCCCGGCGGCGAACCTGTATGGGACGCGGGTGACACCGCTGGTGACGCCGACGGTGCCGTATGCCCGGACGGCCTTTGACGCGCTCGGGCGGCCAGTGGCGGAGATTGCGCCGGATGGGACCCAGACGCGGCATTGGTATGTGATCGATACCGCGACCCAGTATGGCTATATCCCGACCAATCTCTGGCTGCACTCGGTGGCCGACGCCAATAATCAGGGCAAGCACTACATCAGCGATGCGATCGGGCGGCAAGTCAAAGTGCGCGAGTTGGAGAGGACGGTTGGGGGGACCTATACCCTGCTGAGCGAAACGGGCTACGCCTACGATGCTGCGGACCGGCTGACGACCGTGACGGACACAGTTGGTAACATCACGGCAATCAGCTATGACGCGCTTGGCCGCAAGATCGGGATGGCCGACCCGGACATGGGCGCGTGGAGTTACGGATACAACGCATTGGGGCAGCTTATCACTCAGACCGACGCGCTGGGACAGGTGCTGGTATTCAATTACGATGCGCTGGGGCGGATGACGTCGAAGGCGTCCGCTGGGGTGATGCTCGCGAGCTACCTCTACGACCAGGGCGCTAACGGGATCGGGCGGCGGATGCGGATGACGGACACGACCGGCTACAGCGCGTGGGCCTACGACGCGCGGGGGCGGGTGGTCGAGGCCAGGAAGCTGATCAATCCAAACCTGGGGGTGTACGTGACGACCTTTGGCTACGACGCGGCCAGTCGCCTGATCTCAAACACACTGCCTGGGGGGACCGAGGTGGTCACCACAACCTACGACGCGGCCGGGCAGCCGTTCAGCCTGTTTGCGGGCGGGAGCGCGCTGGTGCAGAGCGCGGCCTACAACGCGCTCGGCGTGCCGACCCGAGTGAAGTACGGCAACGGGCTTGACAAAGTCAACAACTACTTCGGATTGGAATTCAGTCCGGGCCAGACGGCCGGGTATGGCAGGCTGCGCAACACGTGTGTGATTACGTCGGCCCTGGCCTGCGCGGACGCGACCGCGGGCGCGTTGTTCAACACCGTCTACGCCTATGACAAGGTTGGCAATGTGACGGCAATCACGGATGTCGTCCACGCCGACCGGGCCAACGCGACCTACGATGCGCTCGACCGGTTGATCGGCTTTGCCCAGGACGCGAGCCTGAATACAACCCTTCCAACGATCAACGAGGCCTACAGCTTTGACAAGATCGGCAACCTGACCAGCAAGGCCGGGGTGACGATCACCAGCGGCACGGCCAAGTCGGGGGTGCTCACCACGCTGGGGTTCGAGGCGTATTCGGTCGTCTCGCCAACCGCCCCATGGGCGAGCTACATCTATCGGCCAGTAGGTTTTGGCGCATGGATCTTCGAGGGCGGAGCCGGAGTCAGCGCCAATGACACAGCGTTTACTGCAGGGAACCCACCCGCGCCGGAAGGGTCACAGGTTGCATTCATTCAAGGTCCGGGCCGAATGACGGCGACGGTGAGTGGTTTCGCGATTGGGCAGACATACCGGGTGGGCTTCTTGATGGCCCAGCGCATGAACTACGGCCTGCCCCAGACGCTGACGGTCAGGGTGGGCGATGTGCCGATGGGGACCTTCACGGCGGCAAGCGGCAGCTATGCGCCGAAGTGGTCGGAGCCGTTCGTCGCGCTAACGACAAGTTACACGATTGCGTTTTGGGGCGCGGCGCCGTGGACGGGCGACCGGACGGCCTTCATCGATCGGGTCGTTGTGGCGACGGCCGGGCCGCACGCGGCGGTGGGGATGAGCAACGGGAATACCTACGTCTACGACCCGAACGGCAACATGACTGTCCGGCGCGAGGCATCGATATCGGACACGTTCATCTACACCCAGACTTGGACGGTAGACAATCGGCTGGCCAGCGTGGTCAAGTCCGACGTGACCGGGACGATCGTGGCCACCACGACAATCGCGTATGACGGCGACGGCGTGAGAGTGACGAACGCGGATCCGTCCGGCACGATCTACTATCTGGGTGCAATCGAAGTTCTCGTCACGGGCACGACGCAGGTGACCACCAGCTACTACGCCTTTGGCGGGGCGATGGTGGCGATGCGGACCACGGCCACGGCCACCTTGACCTACCTGCACGGCGACCATCTCGGGTCTACTTCGTTGACGACCAATGCCAGCGGACAGAAGGTGAGCGAGCAGCGCTACAAACCTTACGGCGAAGTAAGGTGGACGAGCGGCGCGGGCATGCCGACGGACTTCACGTTCACAGGTCAGCGGGCGGGCCCGGCGAATTACGTCGGCTCGCTCATGGACTATGTCGCGAGAGGTTATGCCCCTGCGTTGGGCAGATTTGTCAGCGCGGACACGATTGTGCCGGGGGCGGGGAATCCGCAGGCGTTCAACAGATACATGTATGTGCTCGGGAATCCACTTGGTCTCCGCGACCCAAGCGGTCACGCGGGGTGCCAGGGATGCGTGAATCTCGACTTCTTACAGGCCATTGCTTCGTTCTTCGAGGGTTTCAGTCATCGTCTGTCAGACAACTCGTCATTTGGCGCTGTGACGGCACTCGAGGTGGCGCGTGACGCCTATCCCTCGCCTGAGAATACTGAATCCTATCGCGACGGCGAGTCGGCAGCGGATCTGGTTAGCGCAGTCCAAGGGATCGCCGAAATCGTTGGCGGCGGCGGCACATTGATTGGGGCTGCGGTTGGAGGCACGGTATGCGTCGGCTTGAGTTCCGGTGGATGTCTTGCGATTGCGGTTCCTGCGGCTCCGGCCGTCGTTGCGGCCGCCGGAGCAAGTGTCGTTCATGGGTCAGCCATGCTGGCAAAGGTAGCAAATGGGCCTCAACATGGGAAGACCGTCCCGCCCGGGAGCGCTGGCGTGCAAACCACCAGCAAGACACTTTACAATAAAGACGGTGTTCGCATCGACGTGGAAAATCCAAGTCCAAGTAAACGGCCGGGGCAGGTTCACGTGCAAGTGGGCAAAGAGAAGTACATCTACGATCCGAGCACTGGCCAATTCAGAGACGCGCCAAAGAGAATACAGAACTTGCTAGCCGATGAAGACATTCAGGATGCAGTCCGCAAGGGCGTGCAAAAGTATCTGGGAATCAAGGAGTGGAAGCCGTGACGTCAACACTGACGCTGACGCCCGTAGCTCGTGCCTTCATCGGGATTTCCCACCTGTTTGCGGCTCGTTTCCACGAATATGAAGACGCCATTCTGATCGAGAACCCGATTCGCATACAGCGCCACACTCGAGTATTTGGCCCGGATCATTCCGGCCTTGAGGCATTCGTGAATCACGTGCATCTCGAAGATGCTTGCGCAAGGGTGTTGTTACCTCGATCCCACGGAAGACGGGCGCTAATGGACATCGGGCGAATGCTCGTTATTACTTGGGGAGAGCGAATGCGCCCGATGCTTAAGGATAGACAGGCGATCTTCTACCTTGGAGGGGAGGATTCGGTCACGCTACGCTTTCATGTTGATCGTGCCGATGGCATGGGCTGGCTGGATCTGAATTCAAACAGGCTTGTCAAAAAGGAGCGGATGGAACTATACCGAGTGGATCCTAGCCAGATCTTACGTCTACTCCCAGATGGCGCAACTCGCCGGCTTCAATAACACAGAGCTTTCAATGGATTGACCGGCATTGCAAGAATTCGATCCGTACCATGGTCACGATGCGAATCACGGCCCCGGCAACGCTGACCAACCTACGCGGGGACCAACTGGGGTCGGCCTCGTTGGCGACAAGTGTGACGGGCACAGTACTGTCGCAACAACGTTACGCGCCCTACGGTGAAGTGCGCTGGGCGAGCGGCGTGGGCATGCCAACTGACTTCACGTTCACATCGCAGCGGGCGGGTAGTTACGGTACCATTTTTATGTCCGCCCGGGAGTATTTGCCAGATGTCCTGACCTCTACCGCCCAACAAGCAGCTCTGCCGTCGCCATTTTCCATGGCAGGGCCGGCTCGACTGTGACCCGCCACAGGACAAACGCGGCCGGCCGGCGGGTGTATACTCCGACCGATAAATAAACCGACGGTCGGTTTGTTTAACTCTGGAGCATGAAATGGCGCGGGTCATCAACGAACAGGACTATGCCGCGCGGCGCCGGGAAATCCTGGACGCCGCCCAGCGGCTGGTGTTTTCCAAGGGTTACGAGCCCATGACGATCCAGGATATCCTGGACGCGCTCGGCATGTCCAAAGGCGCCTTCTACCATTACTTCGATTCGAAGGCGGCCGTGCTCGAGGCCCTCATCGCCCGCTTGCGGGATGACGCCATGGGCGCGCTCAAGCCTCTGCTCGACGATCCGGGGCTGCCAGCCCTCGACAAGATCCGGCGCTTCTTTGCCGAGAGCGGGCGCTGGAAGACTGTTCGCCGCGACGCCTTGCTTCCTCTCCTCCGGACCCTGTATTCGGACAACAACTTCGTTCTGCGCCAAAAACTCAGCGCCCGGACAGCGGCGGACAGCGCGATCCTGCTTGGCGATGTCATTCGGCAAGGCATCCGCGAGGGCACACTCAACACGCCTTTTCCGGAGCAGGCCGGCGAGATCGCGATGAACGTGCTGGTCGACCTGAGCGAGATGCTGGCCGCCGAAGTCCTCAAACCGAATCTGACCCGGGCGGACATTCCGCTGATCGAGGCCCGCGTCGCCGCCTATACCGACGCGCTGGAGCGTGTGCTTGGCGCGCCCGCCGGTTCGCTGCCCATCATCGAGCCGGCCACCCTGCGCGCCTGGCTGAACCCAGTGCCCGCCCGCGTCCGCCGCCCGAAACCGCCCAACGAGGTGAACTCATGACGTTATATTTGAAACTTGCGTGGCGCAATATCTGGCGGCATCGCCGGCGGACTTTCATCATCCTGCTCTCGATCAGCATGGTGATGGGTTTGATGATGCTCTACGACGGGCTGATCGCCGGTTTTGAGCAGGCCATCTACGGCAACGCGATCAAGGTTCTGGGCGGGAACGTGCAGATCCATACCGCCGGGTATGAGGCCCAGGCCAGGCAGTTGCCGCTCTTGGCGCTGCCCGATGACAGCGCGATTCTCAAGGCGGTCCGCGCCCGGCCCGAGGTGCTGGCCGCGAGCCGGCGGATCAACACCGGCGGGATGGCGACCAGCCGCGCCGGCGCCTTCGCGGTTGGCATCGTGGGTCTCGAGCCCGAGATCGAAGGCGCCATCAACACCGCCGCTCAACGGGTCACGGCCGGCCGCTTCCTGACCGCCGCCGACCGGGATGCCGTCTTCATCGGCAAGGGCCTGGCGGACGCGATGGGCCTGGCCGTCGGCGACCGCTTCACCCTGGTCGGGCGGGCCGCCCACGAGCAGATGCGCCAGCGCACCATGACGGTTGTCGGTGTTTACGATATCGGTCTGGCCGATCTTGAGAAGCGGACCGTCTACGTGTCGCTGGCGGAGGCTCAAGAGCTGTATGGCCTGGGTGGCTCGGCGACCGAGATCGCCATCACCCTGCAACGGATCGGGCAGGAACCGGCCGTCATGGCCGCGCTGCGGCCGGTCGCGACCGGCTTCGAACTGGCCTCGTGGGAGACCAGCCTGCCCGAGATGCGGGCGGCCATCCGCTCCAAGGGCGCGGCCATGGACATCTTCGGGGTGATCATGATGATTGTGGCCGGGATCGGGATCTTCAACCTGCTCATGATGGCCGTCTACGAGCGCACCCGCGAGATCGGGGTGCTGGGCGCGCTCGGCCTCAAGCCCGGTCAGATCTCGCAGCTCTTCCTGCTCGAGGGCGCCATGCTGGGCGGGGTCGGCCTGATCGCCGGGATCGCCTTTGGATTGCTGATCAACACCCTGCTCGGGCAGGTGGGCATTGACTACAGCAAGTTCGCCTCGATGACCGAATACACCGCCCTGATCAGCGGCAAGATCTATTCCACCCTGGGCGTGGAGAATCTGCTCCAGCGCGGGATTGTCGTCCTCCTCGTTGCGATCGTCGCCGCCGTTTACCCCGCCCGCGAAGCGGCCCGCAATGAGCCGGCCAAGTCGCTGCATTTTGTGTGAGGCCAGCATGCTCCAGATCATCAGACTCGCCTGGCGCGATCTCAACCGCAACCGGCGGCGATCGTTTTTCTCGGCCCTGGCCCTCGGGATGGGCCTGTCGCTGTTGCTGCTCATGGCCGGCGTGATCGAATACGAGATCCGCAATTCGATGGACACTTCCATCCGCCTGCAAACCGGCCACCTGCAGATCCGCGCCGCCACGTACAACGAAAACAGAACCAGCCTTTCCTGGGAGGATCTGGTCGAAGGCCCGGCCGCCATCGCCGCTCGTGTCGCGGCCCTGCCGCCGGTCAGCGTCGCCACCCCGCGCCTGTTCGCCAGTGGCATCGTCGCCTCGGGCGATACCTCGGCGGCGGCCCGCATCTTCGGGGTTGATCCGGCCTCGGCCGCCAACGATCCGTTTCGGAGCGGGATCGTGACCGGCCAGTGGCTGACCGCCGATGATCGGGATGGGATCGTGATCGGGCGGCCGATGGCCGAGAAACTTGGCCTCAACGTGGGCGACAAGCCCAACGTTCTGGTCAATACCGCCAACGGCGATGTCGACACCCAGGCCTTTGTGATCCGCGGGATCTACTCGACCCGCACGCCCGGGTTCGACAACGGAACCGTTTTCATGTCGCTTGCCAAGGCCCAGGCGATCGCCCAGGCCGGCGACCACGCCAGCGCGATCTTCGTCCTGCTCAAGGACCGCGATCAGACCGGGGCCGTCGTCGCCGCCCTGCAGACCCGCCAGTACAGCGTGCTGACCTGGGATCGGATGAATGCGCTGCTGAGCGAGACCGAGGAACTGGCCAACAGCTACATGATCCTGTTGTATCTGATCATCCTCGCCATAACAGCAACGGTGATTGTCAACACACTGGTGATGGCGGTCTTCGAGCGCACCCGCGAGATCGGGATCCTGTCGGCGCTTGGCATGCGCAGCGGGCGGATCATGGCGATGTTCTTCGCCGAGTCGGCGATGCTGGCATTCGGCGGCATTCTGATCGGCTTGATCATCGGCGGCGCAATGGTGGCGTATTTCGGGACCGTTGGCTATTACGTCGGCGACTTTGGCATCACCGGCTTCCTCCTAAGCGAGCGCATCTACGCCACGCTCACGCTCAAGGACGCCCTCAACCTCAGTCTGGCCGCCCTGGTCGTCACGCTGGTGGCATCGGTGTATCCGGCATCGCTGGCGGCTCGGCTCGAGCCGGTCGAAGCGTTGCGCGGGGGCAGGCGGGCCTAAGCGTCAGGCGCAAGTGCAGTCGCTGGACGCGGTATTCCCCGTCCGGCAGCAAGTTCGCCAAGGAGATCAAGATGGAAGTCGCGAAAGTCGAGCACGTGTCGCGGGTATACAAAACAGGCGATGCCGAGACGGCAGCGCTCAAGGACGTGAACCTGTCGATCGAGGCGGGCGAATTCGCCGCCCTGGTCGGCCCGTCCGGTTCGGGCAAGACCACCCTGCTGCAATTGATCGGGTGTTTGGACACGCCCAGCAGCGGCAAGGTCATCATCGCCGGCCAGGATGTCAGCGCCCTGAACCGCGATCAGCGGGCCGACACACGCCGGGCGCGGATCGGTTTTGTCTTTCAGTTCTTCGCCCTGATCCCGACCCTGACCGCCTTCGAGAATGTCGAAATGCCGCTGCTGCTGAACGGGCAGCCGGCCGCCGAGCGCAGCGCCCGAGTCCACCAGCTTCTTGAGGCGGTCGGCCTGAAGGAGCGGACCCATCGCCGGCCTGATCAGCTCAGCGGCGGCGAGCAGCAACGGGTGGCAATCGCCCGGGCGCTCGCGGGCAAGCCCGCCCTGATCCTGGCCGACGAACCCACCGCCAACCTCGACACCGAGAATGGCAAACAGGTGATGGAGATCATGCAGCGGATCAACCGCGAGACGGGCGTCACCTTTGTCTTCGCCACCCACGACCCGCGCGTCATCGCTTACGCGAGTCGGGTGATTACGTTGCGCGATGGCCAGGTGGCCGCCAACAGCGCCGGGGCGGCGAAAGTCTGACATGCGCTGGCCCATCTTGCGCGCCGGGATCGCGGCGCTGGCGCTGGCAGCCTGCGCGCCCAACACTCCCCAGCCCCTGCCCACCATTGCCCTCGACGCGGCCGGCGGCGCGCCGCGGGCCGCCACGCCCCAGCGCCAGGACGGCGTTATCGCCGCGTCCGGGGTGGTCGCGCCGGCGCAGGAGATCCGCCTGGCGTTCATGGTCACTGAACGGATCAAGACGGTCAAGGTCACTGTGGGGGATGCGGTCAAGACTGGGCAGGTCCTGGCCGAACTTGACGACACCGAGCTGCACGGCCAGATTCGCCAGGCTGAGACGGCCGTCGCGGTCGCTCAGGCCGCCTACGATCTGGTGGCCGCCGGTCCGACTTTTGAGCAGATCCTTCAGGGCGAAGCGGCCTTTATCACGGCCCGGGCAGCCTACAGCCGCACCCTTGCCCCCGCCGCGCCGGCCGAGATCGGCGCCGCCTCCGCGGCGTTGGCCGCCGCCAACGCGCGCTACAGACAGGTGACGAACGGCCCAAGCAGAGGCGACACAGCGGCCGCCACCGCGGCGTTGCGGACCGCCGAGGCCGCTCTGCGCCTGGCTCAGGGCGCCTACGACCGGGCCTTCGCGCGCAGCCCGGCCGGGATTGGAGCCGACCCGGCCGCGCTCGCGCTCGAGAAGGCCACCAACGACTACAACGCGGCGAAGGCAGTCTACGGGGCCGTGGCGGGACCGGCCGACGCGGCCGCACTCAGCGCCGCTGCCCAGCAAGTGGCCGCCGCCAGCGCCCAACTCGATCGGCTGATCCGTCCGGTGGCGGTCTGGGACCGCGAACAGGCTCAGGCCAATCTGGCCGCCGCCCAGTCCAGGCTGGACGACCTGCGAGCGGGCGCGCGACCGGAACAGCGGCGCGTCGTTGAAGCGCAACTCGAGGCGGCGACGGCGGCCCTGGCTGGACAGAAGGGGCGCCTGCAACGCTACGCGCTGGTCGCGCCGATGAACGCAGTCGTGGTCCGCCGCGCCGCCCAGCCCGGCGAGACTGCGGTGGCCGGGACGCCCGTGCTGGTGCTGGCCGATCTCGAGCGCATGCGGGTCGAGACCATTGACCTAAGTGAGCGCGACGCGCCGAAGATCGCCGTAGGACAGGCGGTCACCGTCTTCATAAAGGCCATGAATCAAAGCGTGCCTGGCCGGGTGAGCGCGGTTGCGCCTTTGGCGGATACGTTGGGCGGGGACGTCGTCTACAAGACGACCATCGAGCTCGACAGCCGCCCGGCCGGCCTGAGGGCCGGGATGACGGTGGATGTTCAGTTTGGGCGGTGACAGGGCGGACGGGCTGCCCATAACCCGAAGTGGATGTCCAACGGGCTTACTTATGGATCCCGGCCCTCGCCGGGATGACGGTCTATTGGGGCGCCTGGCTCGCGGGTGGGCTGTCCGTAACCCGAAGGGGTGTCCAACGTTGTTACTTGTGGATTCCGGCTTGCGCCGGAATGACGTTCCCTTGGGGCGGTCAGACCCGCGCCTTCATCGTCAGCAGCAGCAGGTCCTGGTCCACCGGCAGGCGGGTCACTCGCACCCCGCAGGCCTCGAAGATCGCATTCGTGATGGCCGGGGTGGTCGGGATGGATGAGATCTCGCCCACGCCCTTCGCCCCGTACGGCCCATCCGCCGCCGGATCCTCGATGATGAACGAGGCAATCTCGGGGGTGTGCTTGATGCTGGGCATCTTGTAGCGGGCGAGCTTGTTGGTGAAGGGCACGCCCTTCTCGATGATGTACTCCTCGGTCAGGGCGTTGCCCATGCACATCACAATCCCGCCCTCGACCTGGCCCTGCAGCGCGAGCGGGTTGATCGCCCGGCCAACGTCGGTGGCGCTGATGATCTTCTTGCAGGCCACCTCGCCCGTGTCGAGGTTGACCTCGACCAGGGCGGCCTGAGCGGCATAACTGAAGGCAAAATGCATGTCGCCGCCGGTGCCCAACGGTTTTGTTTCGGGCGCGAGATAGGCGTTGCTCAGGCGGGTGCTCCGGCCTTCGCGTTTGGCCTGGGTGACCACGTCGCCAAACGAGACCTGGCCGTTGTGATTGCGGGCCATCCCGTTTTCGAAGCGCACATCCCGCGGGGTGACGTCCAGCATTTCGGCCGCCACCTCGGCCAGCTTCTCGCGCAGTTTGATCGAACTGAGCCGCGCCGCATTGCCGGTGACATACGTCTGGCGTGAGGCCGTGGTCGGTCCGCCGTCGGGGGTCAGGTCGGTGTCGCTCAGCAGCACCCGGACCTGTTTGAAGGGGATGCCCAGCTCCTCGGCCGCGATGGCGGCCAGCACGCCCGGCAGTCCCTGGCCGAGCTCGGCCGCGCTGGTGCGCACTTCGGCCGTGCCGTCCTCGTAGGCTTCCACTTCGACCTCGCTCTTGTCGGCCGCGCCGCCGCCCAGACCGGTGTTCTTGTAGGCGCAGGCGAAGCCCCAGCCGTAGGCCTTGTTGCCTTCGCGCCACGCCCGCGGGCCTGTGCTCGCAAGTCCGGCCGCGGCCAGGTCGCGCTCAAACTCGCCCTTGACCTGGTCGATGCATTTGATCAGTCCGGCCGCCTCGCGGATCTCGGCCCCGGTATTGGTCGTTGAGCCAATCTTGAGGGCATTGATCTCGCGCAGCCGGATGGGGTCCATCTTCAGCCGGCGGGCCATCTCGTCCAGCGCGCTCTCGATGGCGAAGGCCGATTGGGTGACGCCAAAGCCGCGGAAGGCGCCGGTCGGGACGTTATTCGTATACACCGCGTGGCAGTTGATCTTGACGTGCGGCACGTCGTAGGGGCCGCTGGCGTGGGTGGCCGCCCGGGTCATGACCTTGTCGCTCAGGCTGGCATACGCGCCGGCGTCGCCCCAGAGTTCGATCCTCATGGCGTTCAGCCGGCCGTCATTCATCGCCCCCACGCTGAGCTTGAATTTCACCGCGTGGCGTTTGGGATGGAAGACCAGCGACTCGTCGCGGCGATACAGAACCTTGACCGGATGGCCGGTGGCCTGAGCCAGCAGCGCGACGTGGATCTGAGCGGCGATGTCCTCCTTGCCGCCAAATCCGCCGCCGACCAGGGCGCCCTTGATCCGAATCTGTTTTTCTTCGATCCCGAGCGCGGCCGCGACCTGTTGCCGGTCGGCATACGGGATCTGCGATCCAACGATGATCTCAAACCGTCCATCCGGGGTGATCCGCCCGATCGAGCACTCGGGCTCTAGAAAGGCGTGCTCGGTGGTGGCGGTCTGATACTCGCCCGAGACGACGATGTCGCTGGCCAGCAGGGCCGCGTCCACATCGCCCTTGTTGACGTAGATGTGCTTCAGCTCGTTGCCGTGGACGTGGCTGCCCGCCGGCGGGGTCTCGTGCACGAGCGGCGCGCCCTGGAGCAGGGCATCGACCGGATTGTCGACCACCGGTAGAAGTTCATATGTCACCTCGATCAGATCGGCGGCGGCATGGGCGATGGCCTCGGAGTCGGCCGCCACGAGCGCGACAGCGTCGCCGACGTAGCGGACCTTGTCATGGCACAGCACCGGCCAATCGCTGATGACCAGGCCATGCAGATTCCGGCCCGGCACGTCGGCGTGGGTGAGGACCGCCCGCACGCCGGGCATGGCCCGCGCGCGGCTGGTGTCGATGCCGAGGATGCGGGCATGCGGCACGCCGGCGCGTTTGGTCGCGCCGAAGAGCATGTCTTCGAACACATAGTCGTCGGTGTATTTGGCCGCGCCGGTTACCTTGGCCACCGCGTCGGGCCGGGGAAGGGGCCGGCCCACGTAGTTCAGGGGCGCCACGGTTCGGGGCAGGTTTGGGGTGAAGTGGGGCTCGCTGGCGCCCTTGCTGCGGGCGGCGTCCTTGATCGCGTTGATGACGCTGATGTAGCCGGTGCAGCGGCAATACGTATCCTTCAGGGCATGCTTGATGTCGTCGTCGCTGGGCTCGGCCTTCTGATCGAGCAGCGCTTTGCCGGTCATAATCAGGCCGGGTGTGCAGAATCCGCACTGGACCGCGCCATGGTCGACAAAGGCCTGCTGCAAAGGATGCAGGCGCTCGCCCTCAGCCAGCCCCTCGATGGTGGTGATCGCCCGCCCGGCCGCCTTGAGGGCCGGGTAGATGCACGAGTTGACCGGCACACCGTCGACCAGCACGGTGCAAATCCCGCATTCGGCCTCGTTGCAGCCGATCTTGGTGCCGGTCAGTCCGAGCCGCTCGCGCAGCACGCTGGCCAGAAAATCCGATGCGAGGACATCCGCTTCGCGGGCGGTCCCATTAACGACAAAAGTCAAGACTGGCATGTCGATCTCCTATTGCGGATCACGGATGAAACGGATGAAAGGGATTTCACGGACTGTCTGAATCACCGATGACACGGACGCTGCGGATTTCACGGACAGGTAATCGGGCGTGACGATCCGTGCCATCTTATTCTTTCGTGTTCTCCGTGATTCAGACAGTGGCCTTCGCCCTTGCGATCGCGCTGAGCATCGCCTCGCGGAGAAGCACCGGCAGTACCTCGCGCCGGTATTCGGCCGTTGCGCGGTGCGGGCTGGTGCGCAGCTTCGATTCGTTAAGCAGGACGTCCGCTGCGCTTTCGATTGTCTCGAGGCTGGCTGGTTTGCCGGCCAGAAATACCTCGGTTTGAGCCGCCCGGAAGGGGGTGGGCGCGACCGGCCCGGCGGCGATGGCGACCGATGCGATCACGCCGTCACGCACTTTCACCCGGCAGGCCAGCCCGGCAATCGGCAGGGCCACACCCTGTGGGCGCATGATCCGAGCGAAGGCGCTGCCCTCATCCGCCCCGGTCGGAACAAAGCGGGCGGCGACGATGATCTGGCGCGCGCTGTCGATGGCGCTCTTGCCCGGGCCGCGGAAGGCCAGAGACAACGGCATCCACACAAGGGCTGGCGATTCTGCCGTTCCCCCGGCAACTGCAATCTCGCCGCCGAGGGCGAGCAACGCAAGGGTGCCATCCGCGGCGGGCAGGGCGTGGGCGATGTTGCCCGTCAGCGTGCCGACGTTGCGCACCTGCGGCCCGCCAATCAGCCCGCACGACTCCATAAGCGCGGTTCCGCCGACTCGGATCAGGGGTGAGGCCACGATCTGGGAATGGGTGGCCCCGCAGCCGATGACGATGAACTCGCCGTCACGCGCCACTTCCTGCCATCCTGTCATCCGGGTGACGTCAACGAGGGCCTCCGGGCGATCGTGTCCGGACTCGCGCGCGTCGTCGACAAAATAGTCGGTGCCGCCCCCGATGACTCGAGCCGCGCCGTTGTGATGTGAGAGCAGCGCCAATGCGTCGCTGAGTGTGGCAGGCAGATGGTAATGGTTGATTCCGGTCATCATGGCGTTTGCGGATATCCTCCCCGCTAGATTCTAGCGGTTCTTCACTCGGACCTGATGAGAATCACAGGCAAACCGTATTTCGCGGGCCATCGTCTCCAGGAGCGGGAACTTCGAGGCGTGCCTTGGGCATCTATCAGACCTCTTTTCGTGAGTGATATCCCCCGCCCCGGCGAAGGCCGGGGCGGGGGATATCACTCACGAAAGTGTTTTTTGAGTCACAACCTGGGCAGCATGAAAAAGAGCCGGGATCCGGTTTTGCGATATTGGCAATCTGACACCGCCTATAATCTGGCAATTGGGGTTTTACGCCCCTTGAGACGCGACAAGACCGAACCACACGGTTGAGGATCATGCAACGCGCGAAATCACTTGCCGGACAGGCCTTGGAGGCTATGACGCCCGTCATCGCCGTTCTGCTGGCATTAATGATCGGGGCCGTCATGCTCCTGGCCCTGCAGGTCAACCCTATTACGGCCTATTCGGCCCTGGCCGATGGCGCCTTTGGCAGCACATTTGCGATCGCCCAGACACTGGTCAAAGCCACCCCCTTGTTGCTGGTCGGGCTGGGAATCTGTATTGCGTTCCGCGGCGGCGTCATCAACATCGGCGGCGAAGGCCAGATCATCGTCGGCGCGTTGGCTACGACCGCCTTCACCCTTGGCTTTTCAGAAGCGCCCTTGCTTGTGCTCCTGCCGGGCGGTCTGATCTCCGGAATGCTGGCCGGCGGCGTGTGGGGCGGCATCGCGGGTGTGCTTAAGGCTCGATTTGGGGTGAACGAAATCCTGACCACGATCATGATGAACGCCATCGCCGTGCAGCTTTCGAACTTTCTGTTGCGCGGCCCGATGATCGACCCGAAGGAAATCGTGTCTGGCACGCTGCTGGCCCAATCGGCGCGCCTGCCGGACTCAGCCTGGCTGCCGCGCCTCATCCCGCAGACCCTGCTGCACGCAGGGGCCATCCTCGCCCTGGTGATGGCGGTCCTGGTGTATGTGCTGTTGTGGCGCACGGTCCTGGGTTATCGCATTCGGGCGGTTGGGCTGAACCCGGACGCCGCGCGTTATGCCGGTATCCGCGTCCCGGTTTATCAGGCCCTGGCCCTGCTGCTGAGCGGCGCGCTGGCCGGCCTGGCCGGCGCAGTCGAGGTGCTGGGCGTCTCGCACCGGATGATGGAAGGTGTCTCCGGCGGATATGGGTTCAGCGGAATCGTGGCGGCCCTGTTTGGCAAACTGCACCCGCTTGGGGCAATCCCGGCCTCGATGTTGTTCGGCTCGCTCCTCGTTGGCGCGGACAAGATGCAGCGCGCCGTGCAGGTGCCCTCGGCCCTGATCGATGCTCTGAACGGCCTGGTCGTCCTCTTCGTTGTCGGCAGCGATATCCTGGTGCGCCGCCGGGCGCAGCGCCGGCGGGAGCAGGAGCCGCACGCATGAACGAACTATTCACCCTCCCGGTCCTGCTGGGCGTGCTGTATTCGGGCGTGCGCCTTGCCACGCCGTATCTGTACGCCGCCCTGGGCGAGATGTTCGCCCAACGCTCGGGAGTGGTCAACCTTGGCGTCGACGGCATCATGCTCATGGGCGCGTTCACGGCCTTCTTTATCGTCACCAATACGGGCAGTCTGGCCCTTGGCATGCTGGGCGCAATGGTGATCGGCCTGCTGATGGGGTTGCTGATGTCTTTCGTCAGCGTCAACTTGCGGGCCGTCCAGGGCATCAGCGGGATTGGGTTGTATCTGTTCGGGCTGGGCTTTTCTTCGCTTCTCTTCAAGCGCCTGCTTGGCAGCACAAAGGCCATCGACGGCTTTCAGGCCATCCCTATTCCATTTCTGAGCGACCTGCCCTATGTCGGAGATGTGTTCTTCAAGCACAACGCCCTGGTGTATGTCGCCTTCGCGCTCGTCCCGGTGGCGGCGTTTGTGCTCAATCGCACCACGCTCGGCCTCAAAATCCGGGCGGCCGGGATGAAACCGGAAGCCGCCGACTCGCTGGGAGTGAGCGTGGCGGGGGTGCGTTACTTCTGCGTGTGCCTGGGCGGGGTGATGGCCGGCGTGGCCGGCGCGTCGCTGTCGATCGGGCTGATCAATCTGTTCCAGGAGAACATGACCAGCGGGCTGGGCTTCATCGCCGTGGCGCTGGTCTACTTTGGCGGTTGGACGCCAGTTGGGGTGATGGTTGGCGCGCTTTTGTTCAGCATGGTCAACGCCTTCCAACTCTGGGTGCAGGTCAAGGATATCCTGCCCTCGTCCTATCGCGACTTTGTCGTGATGATGCCGTATGTTCTGACGATCGTGGCGCTTGTATTTGGCCGCCGGGCGCGCCAACCTACAGCGCTTTCCAAGCCTTTCTCGCGGGGGGAAAACTAACCTGAGTCTGCCGGCTTTGGGGTGCGTGGACGCCGCCCGGCGCATGGTCCGAAGCAGGGGAAAGGGTCGCCTGACCCATTGTTCGAAGGAGGATAGAGAAATGAACCGGAATGTGAAGTCCCTGTGGTCCTTCGCCGCGGCTGGCCTGATCCTGGCTGCCTGCGGCGCGGCTCCCGCCGCCGCCCCCGCCGCGTCGGCCAAGCAAGTGAAGGTTGCCGTTGTGATGCCCTCGGCGTCGAATGACGGCGCGTTCAGCCAGTCGATGTTCGACGCGCTGAAGTCCGTCCAGGCCTCGATGGGCGGCGAGGCCGGCTTCAAGCTGGCCGTATCCGAAGGCATGGTCCAGGTGCCGAACGCCGCCGCCGCCATCCGCGACTACGCCCAGCAGGGGTATGACCTGGTCATCGCCCACGGCACCCAATATGGCAACTCGCTCCAGGAAATCGCCAAGGATTTCCCGAATGTCGCTTTTGCCTGGGGGACCGCGACTGATACGTTCGCCGACAAGGGCATCAAGAACGTGTTCGCCTACAACCCGCGCGCCCAGGAAGGCGGCTATGCCCTGGGTGTGCTGGCGGCCAAGATCAGCAAGAGCGGTATCATCGGCGTAGCCGGGCCCGTGGAAGCGGGCGATGCCAAGACGTACGTGGATGGCTTCAAGAAAGGCGTGCTGGATACGAAGCCGACCGCCAAAGTCAATGTCGTCTACACCGGCTCGTTCAGCGACGTGTCGCTGATGGCAGCCGCGGCCGAGACCCACTCCAAGGCGGGGGCCGATGTCCTGACCGGGTCGTCCCAGGCCGTGGTCGGCGCGATCGGGGTGGCCAAGGACAAGAAGGCGATCTGGCTCGGCACCCAGGCCAACCAGAGCAGCCTGGCCCCCGACACGGTCGGGGCCAGCCAGGTATACGACTTCTCGGGCATCGTCAAGGAAATACTCGCCCTGTCGGCCAAGGGCACGAAAGGCGGCACGGCCTTCGAGCTGTCGCTCAAGTCAGGCGGCCTGAAGATCGTCTACAACGACAAGATCAGCATCCCCGCCGACGCCAAGGCGGCCGTGGACGCTGCCATCAAGGGCATCATCGACGGCACGATCAAGCCGCTACCGTAACCCAACCACCTCAGAAACACTATCCCGCCGCGAAGCAGCGGGATAGTGTTTCTGAAAAACAAAATGGCGCAACTCCCAACCGGCCGCGACCGCATCGAGGAACTCCGCATGGTGGGCATCACCAAGCGCTTTCCCGGCGTGCTGGCTAACGACCGGGTGGACTTTGACGTGCGAGCCGGCGAGATTCACGCCCTGCTGGGCGAGAACGGCGCGGGCAAGAGCACGTTGATGCGCCAGTTGTACGGGTTGTACAAGCCCGACGCGGGCGAGATCCATCTGAACGGCGCGCTGCGCCATTTCAATTCGCCCGCCGACGCCATCCACGCGGGCATCGGCATGATTCACCAACACTTCATGCTGGTGCCCGCGCTGACGGTGGCCGAAAACGTCGCGCTGGGGCTGCCCTCGTCGCGCGGCCCGCTGCTTGATCTGGGCCGCGTCTCCAAACGGATCGAGGAGCTGGCCGCGCGTTATAGCCTGAAGGTCCAACCCGACGCGCAGGTATGGCAACTGTCCGTTGGCGAGCAGCAGCGGGTCGAGATCCTCAAGGCGCTGTATCGGGGCGCGGCCTTGCTCGCCCTCGATGAGCCGACCGCGGTGCTCACCCCCCAAGAAGTGGGTGATCTGTTCAAGGTGCTGCGCCAGATGGCCGCCGACGGCCACGCCCTGATTTTCATCTCGCACAAGCTGCACGAGATCATCGATGTAAGCCAGCGGGTGACTGTCATGCGCGACGGGCGGGTGGTTTCGACCCATCCGACCGAAGGCTCTACCCGGGCCCGGCTGGCCGGCGAGATGGTCGGCCGCCCTGTCATCCTCGAGTACGACAAGAAACCGTTCGTCACGCCGCCGCCCGGCCAGGCGCCCCGCCTGGCGATTGATGACCTGTGGGTGCGGGGCGACCGGGGCAAGGACGCATTGCGGGGAGTGAGCCTGGCCGTGCAGGCGGGCGAAATCCTTGGCATTGCGGGTGTTTCGGGCAACGGGCAGCGCGAACTGGCTGAGGCGCTAACCGGGTTGCGGCCCATTTCGAAAGGCCGGGTGCTGGTGAATGGCCGCGACCTCACCCACGCCAGCCCGCTCCAGCGCCGGGCGGCCGGCCAATCGGCGATCCCCGAGGAGCGGATGAAGGACGGGGTCGTGAAAGATTTCAGCGTTGCCGAAAATCTCATCCTGCAGGATCATGGCCATCGGCCCTATTCGCGCGGAGGGTTCATGAATGCGGGCGCGATTGCGCGCCAGAGCGCCGCGCTGGTCAAAGATTTCAACGTCAAGACGCCTTCCCTGGACACCCCGACCAAGAACCTGTCGGGCGGGAATATCCAGAAGCTGATTCTGGCTCGCGAGTTGGCCCTCAAACCGGCGGTCCTGATCTGCGCCCAACCCAGCCGCGGGGTCGACATTGGCGCGACCGAGTACATCCACCAGCGCCTGCTCGAGCAACGCGAGCGGGGGATGGCAACTTTGCTGATTTCGGAGGATCTCGACGAGCTGATGGCGCTCTCGGACCGGATTGGGGTGATGTACGAGGGCCGCCTGATGGCGGTGATGGATCGGGCGGAGGCGACTCTGGCCCGGCTTGGGTTGCTGATGGCCGGTGTGCGCGAAGAGCATCCCTCGGTGTCATCATCCTGACAGGGTGAACAGGATGGACGGGATGGATGGCGCGTACCGCTGTTAAGAACACGGCACGTTGAAAGCGCCCCGAAGCGCCGGGCAGTAGCCCGTGGAGGCCGGCGGCGCTGAATCGCAATTGCAGACTCGGTCGCGGAGCGACCAAGTGACTGTAGCCGTGGGTATCAACCCACGGCCGCCTCGCGCAGGTTAGGCGCCAAATTGATGACGCCGCGGAGTGAACGCCGCTCGAAATCCGTGGGTTGAAACCCACGGCTACTCGCATGCCGTCGCTCCGCGACGGTTCGATCGAGATGCGACAACGAAGCAACAGTGTCGTTCCAACGTCATCTGAACGTGGCGCCGTTGCAGGAATTCACGTGGCGGCTGGCCACATTGTTTCGTCAAAGCTCATTAACAACGTTGAGCCCCAGTTCTTGTGCGGAAAGTCGAATGCCTCAGCGCGCCAAAAAACCACCATCGACCGGTAGGATGGCCCCGCACACGTAATCGGATGCGGATGACGCGAGAAACACCGCCGCCCCGATCAGCTCATCCGCCTTGCCCAGCCGCCCGATCGGGATGCGCTCCAGGATCTGGCGTTTGCGCTCCGGGTTGGCCCCCAGCCGCGGGCGGGTCATCATCGTGTCGATGAAGCCCGGCGCGATCGCATTGACATTGACCCCGCGCCCCGCCCACTCGTTTGAGAGCGCCTTGGTGAGCTGACCCAGCCCGCCCTTGCTGGCGGCGTAGGACGGGGCGAGCGTCCCGCCCACAAACGTCAGCATCGAGGCGATGTTGATGATCTTGCCGCGGCCCTGCTCGAGCATGTGCCGTCCGGCGAGCTGGGATAGCCGAAAGACCGAGGTCAGGTTGATCTCGAGCATCTGATCCCAGATCTCGATCGGGAACTCCTCCGCTTTTTGAAGATGAGTAATCCCGTGGGCGTTGACGAGGATGTCAAGACCGCCGAGTTTGGCCATGGCCTCGTCAAAGCCACGGGTCAGGGCATCCCGGTCGGCCAGGTCGGCCTGAATCGCCGCGAAGCCGCCGGCCTGCGCAACGTCGAAGACGCCATCGCCGCGCGAGAGCACCGCCACCTCGGCCCCGTGCTCGCGAAGCCCGCGCGCGATGGCGACTGCGATACCGCTGTCGTTGCCCGCGCCAGTGACGAGGGCGCGCTTACCGGTGAGATCGAATCGTGACATGGGGTTAGTTTCCTTGAGTCGGGTCGCCGATCTTGCGGTTGAGAGCCACCGCTTCCCTGACCAGAGCGCTGATCAGGTCGGGTTTGATGTCCGCCGCGCTTCGAAGCTTCAAATGGCGCATTCGGTCGCCGTCGCCCTCGAGGATGCTCGCCCCGCTGGGCAGCGTCGCGCCGCGCCAGAATCCGAGCGAGACGTAGTGGGTGAAGGCCCGGATATAGGCGAACGGCCCGTTGATTTCATAGACCGGCTGGGCCCATTTCACAACCTCGACGGCCTCGGGGGCGGCGGCCTTGATCAGCGGGCGAAGAGCCTGAATGAGGGCGGCCATGCCCGGGTCGATTTTGGCCAGGTAGGCCTCGACGGCCTTCCCGGCCAGGGGACTGACCTTCGGAGTTGTTCGTTTGGCCGCCGGCTTCTTGGCCGCGGGTTTGGCGGGAGCCTTTTTTATTGGCGTCTTGCCGGCGGATTTCGCGCTCTTCCTGACGATGGGCATGACGGTCTTCCTTTGTCCGCGGAATAGAGGCGCGGACGGATCCATTGTCGTCCGAGGCGGGATTCCCGCAAGTGACCTATTGCGCCTGGCCGATCGGGCCCGCGCTCAACCGCGCGCACATCTTTGAGCCAATCCACCCCGAGCTCGGACGGCCATCCTGTTCATCCTGTCAAAAGGAAACGTCTCATGCCACTGAAGCCTTGCCCTTGAAATACCGGCGCTGCAGCCAGAACGCGACGTTGACCAGGCCGATCATCACCGGCACTTCGATCAGCGGGCCAATCACGGCCGCGAAGGCCACGCCCGACCCGATCCCAAACACCGCCACGGCCACCGCGATCGCCAGCTCGAAGTTGTTGCTGGCGGCCGTGAACGCCAGGGTCGTCGTCTTGCTGTAATCGGCCCCAACCGCCCGGCCCATGAAGAAGCTGACCAGGAACATGAGCACAAAGTAGATCAGGAGCGGGATGGCGATCCGGACCACGTCCAACGGGATGGTGACGATGAGCTCGCCCTTCAGGCTGAACATCACCACGATGGTGAAGAGCAGCGCAACCAGCGTGACAGGGCTGATACGTGGGACAAAGACCCCGTGATACCAGGCCTCGCCCTTGAGCCGGACCAGGATGAGCCGGGTGAAGAAACCGGCGATGAAGGGGATGCCCAGGTAAATGAAGACGCTCTGGGCGATTTCGCCGATCGTGATGTTGACGACCGAACCGCTCAGCCCGAACCAGGTGGGCAGGACGGTGATGAAGACATACGCGTAGACGCTGTAGAACAGGACCTGGAAGATGCTGTTGAAGGCCACCAGCCCGGCCGCATATTCGGTGTCGCCCCGGGCCAGCTCGTTCCACACGATGACCATCGCGATGCAGCGGGCCAGCCCGATCAAGATCAGCCCGGTCATGTACTCGGGATACCCGCGCAGAAAGACAACCGCCAGAATGAACATCAGGATCGGCCCGATCACCCAGTTCTGCAGGAGGGAAAGCCCAAGCACCTTCCAGTTGCGGAAGACGTCCCCGAGTTCGTCGTAGCGAACCTTGGCCAGGGGCGGATACATCATCAGGATCAGCCCGATGGCGATCGGGATGTTGGTTGTGCCGACCGACACGGCCAAATTGAGGTCGGCCACGGCTTTCGGAAAGAGAAAGCCCAGGCCGACTCCGACCGCCATGGCCAGGAAGATCCACAGGGTGAGAAAGCGATCCAGGGTCGAGAGTTTTTTGGGCGCGGGTTGCATGATTACCTCACGAAAATTATCGGGCGACATCCCCGGCTCCACAGGGGATGTCGCTGGCTGGAATGATCGCGGCGAGATAGACCGGGATCTGGGCCGCGATCTCATCCCGCACCCGCCGAAACACGGCCATGATCTGTTCGTCTGTCCCCTGCGCTTTGGCCGGATCGTCGAACCCGATATGGACCCGCTTGCCGGCTCCGAGCCAGACCGGGCAATCCTCGGCGGCCGAATCGCACACCGTGATCACACGCTCAAAGGCGACCTCGCGGAACTCGTCGGCGTGCTTCGAGCGGCCCGCATGCGGGATGCCGATCTCGGCCAGGGCCTTGATCGCCAAAGGATGGGTGTAGCCGGCCGGCTTTGTCCCGGCGCTGACGGCCTGCCAAGTCTCGCCCAGGCGGGCGTTGACGATGGCCTCGGCCATCTGCGAGCGGCATGAGTTGCCGGTGCACAGGATCAGGACTTTGTGTTTCATGTTGCCGTCATTGAGATGTCGGTGACCCGCACCAGCGCGCCTTGCGGCCCGCAGGCGGGTCGTCGGGGCTGGATGCGGGCCGGGTCGAAAAAAGCGCCAAAGACAGCGTTGAGATCCTGGAGGGTGGCGCGATTGATCGAGTAGTAGATCCAGCGCGCGTCGACGGCATCGCGGGTGACCTCGACAAGCCCGGCCTGACGCAGCATGCTCAGATGATGCGAGATCAGGTTGGGCGCCATGTCGAGCGCATCGCCCAGCTCGCAGTTGCACTGCACGCCTTCCATCAGCAGGTTGAGGATGCGCAGGCGCTTGGGTTCGGCCAGCACTTTCAAGCGCTCGGCCATGCGGTCCGGGTCCAGGGGTGAATGGCTCTTGAGTTTCATCCGAAGAAGTAGTTCAACGACGGTTGAAGTATATCCGATCTCCCTGAACCCAGGAGGTTGGCGCTTCAGGTCTTCGCCCGCATCGAGCTGTTGGCGCCTACCTCCCAGGTTCAGGACCATGCGGCCCGCGCGGAAGGAACACATTTCCGTTCACGTTTAGGTCAAAGTGAACGTAAACGTGAACGTAAACGTAAACGTAGACGTGAACGTAAACGTAAACGTAAACGTAAACGTAAACGTAAACGTAAACGTAAACGTAAACGTAAACGTAAACGTAAACGTAAACGTAAACGTAAACGTGAACGTAAACGTGAACGTAGACGTGAACGTAAACGTGAACGTAAACGTAAACGTGAACGTAAACG
>JBDSIP010000182.1:0-5832 GCA_039917915.1 Thermoflexales bacterium | reverse complement strand
AAAAGCCCGCAGAAGGCGACCCCGTCATTCGCATCACGGCACTTGGGCGGGAACCAAGAGGCCTGATCGAGCAGGCGCGAGTCTTGATAGAAGTAGAGCGCCGACACCACCGGCGAATTGTCATCCGCCGCCGTGATCAGCAACGTCGTCGTGATCATCGGCAACCACTGCTCACCCGAGGCGACCCGCACCCTGGGGGGGGTCACATCGACGACAAACGGTGTGCGCCGCGCTTCATCGATCCAGGTCGCCTGGTAGTTGTACAGGCTGCGGATCTGGTCGGCGCTGACTGGAATCCCACCGGCATAGAAGTTGAATTCGTCCAGGACGCCGTCAAAGTAGCTGCGGGTGGCCGAGCCAGGATTGCGCGCCCATCCGTAGTATTCCAGGTATTCCAGCGGCAATCCCGCGGGAACGCCGGAGGCCACCACCGTGCCGTTGACGTACACCCGCAGCGCGCTCCGATCGCGCTGAAAGGCGACATGCGACCACTGATTTGAAGGCAGGGCGGTTGGCGCAGCGATGGATTGGCCGGCAGTGTTGTATAGCGTGGGCTTGCCATCCACCAACCCCATCCAGATCGTCCCGGTCAGGATGGTGCCGAATATCGGCCGATAGGTCGGGCTGCCGTTGCCGGTCGTGTTGCGCGGGTAGACCCAGCCCATGACGGTGTAGGTTGGAGACGTTGTTGCGAGCCACTCATTCCCAGTATCGAGATACTGAAATTGCCCGTTGAAGGCATATCCGCCGTAGACCTGCCCCACGTCTTCAGCCGGATCCTGGAAGATGCGCGCGCCGGGCGCCTCGGCCAGGCTGTCCATGTGCCGCAGGATGTACGGCGCCCGGTAGTACTCGTAGATTCCTCCACTAGGCCCGCCACCACTGCTGGGCAGGATGCCGACTTCGTCGACCATGCCCTTGAAGAAGTTGCTCGGCACGCCGCCCGAATCCCACTCCTGGCCTATGGAGAAACGGCCGTTGGCGTCGGGCACCTTCGCGGTGGCGAACACGTGGATCACCTGACCGTTGACGAACAGCTTGTCCTCGCCGGCAAAGTTGTAGTTGACATCGAGCCAGAGGTGCAGCCACTCATTCCGCGGATAGCTGAGGGGCGATGTGGTCTGACTGATTCCATCAAAGTACCGAATCCGGTAACGGTCGCTTGGGTCGCCCGGAAAGGCCAAAATACCCAGGAGCAGCAGATCATTGTAGCTGGGCCCGGGCCCATTGAAGCTGAAAATGTACTGCTCGGTGTTATAGGCGGAGAAGTCCATGTCGGGCTTGATCCAACCGCCAAACGAAAAGAAGTTGGTCGAGACCGCCGCCGTATGCGCGAGCCCGCTCACGGCGTCCGAGCTGATGTAGTCGTTCACCCCGTCAAAGCGGACACCCACGTTGTCGCGGCCGGGCAAACCCGAAACCGGGCAACTCGTGCCGCTGCACACGCCGGTCACCCGGGCCAGCTCATCGGCGAACTGCCGGGCGGCCGGGCGCTCGTCCAGCTTGAAGCGGGCGACGACCGAATTGCTCTGATAGACATTGGTGACATCGGCCTGCGACAGCGCCCGCCGATACAGCCGGAAGTCCTTGAGGTCGCCAATATAGGGCACCGAGTTGTTTTCAAACGTGTAGGTGAAGGTGCCCGTATCGTTGTAGCCAGACCAGAAGCTGCACGTGCTGGGGCTGGTTGGCAGGGTGGAAGCCGTCCGCACGGCGTTCGCATAGGACTGGTCGGCCGTCGACATGAACTTCCAGGGCAAATAGTCGGTTCCGATCATGAGTTCGTCGTCACCATCGCAGGTGGTCTGGTCGCTGCCGTCCGGGTCGTTTTCGCATACGCTCAGAAAGGCGGTGTCCACGAACTCACGCCAGCCGGTGCTGATCGGGAAGGACGCCCCATCGGTGCCCGAGCCAGACCAGTACAGGGTGTTGGCGTTATTGCTGGGCGTCCAGTAACTGAAGTTGTATTCGCCGTCGCCAATGCCGTCCGCCTCGCAGAACAGGTCGAACTTGTCCACCTTGAAGCGCGCGGTCTGCGACGAACGCCCGATGTCGAAGCGCTGGATGGCGCTGCCCGGCCGGCTACTGCCAAAGTTCAGCGAGCCCTTGTTCACATTGTCGACAAACACGGTCGCAATCGAATTGCCACCGTTGTTGCGCACAAAGCTGACAACGTAATGATGCCAATTGCCATCGTTTGGAATGGCGTTGGCGAGATCCTGAAACACCCAGGCGCTTCCCGTGCCATAGCCGAAGCGCAAGGTCGTGCCAAGCTGCTGGACGGAGGGATAGGCGTTGACGTCGCCGCTCTGGTACCCCATCACGCCGCGTGTGTAGGCGATTGCGAACGGATCCGGCTGCAGCCAGAAGGACAGGGTGAAGTCAGTGCTGCTGAGGTTGTAGTTGGCGTTGTCGGGGACCTCGCGCCGATCGCTGAATTTGCCCTCGAAACCCAGCGGCGCGCTGTTGCGATAGACCAGCGCCACATCTTGGCCCGTCTCGGGCTTGTAGGGCACGTCGACGATGGCGCCGAGCGACTGGGTGATCGTGTAGGCGCCTGAAGCCGGCGTCGTGTTGAAGGTCAGGGTCTGGACATTGGTTGGCAACACCTGGCGCGGAGACAGCATAACGTTGCGGGCCGTCGAGGCCCCGCTCAGGAAGCCCGGCACGTTTGTCTGCAGCACGCCTTCGATGTTGCGCACCAGCAGCTTGCTCTCCAGTTCCGTCTCGTACAGCGCCGGGGCCTGAGCGGTAAGGACGGCATCATCCAGATTGACCATGCTGAAGTACGCGCGCTGCATGCCGCTCGCGTTGAGAACTTGTCCAAACACGGCCACCTCGTCCAGGTAGCCGACCCAGGGTTCGTCGAGGGACTCCGACCGGACCACGCTCGCGGCGCCGATCAGCACTTTGTCATTTGGCGACACGTTCACGCCCGAGATCGCGCGGCTGATCGTTTCCTTCAGAACACTGTTGACAAAGAAGCGGGCCTCGGTGTTGGGCCCATTTGGCGCGACAGCCACGCCGACATGCGTCCACACCCCCAGCGGGATGGCGCTCAAGGCCGTCCCATTGAAATCCGCCAGCCCATAAGCGGTGAAGAGCAGATTCCCGTTGTCGATGCCAAAGCTGAATCCATTCACCGAGCGCGTGCGCGCGATGCTGATGATGCGATGCCGCCCGTTCAGATTGTCGGCCTTGACCCAGGCGGCGAGCGAGAATCCCGTCTTCAGTCCGTTGATCCGCGACATGTACGGCAGCGCGACCACATCGTTGCCGTCGAAATGCGCGGCATTGACCGCCAGACCACTCACCCCTGTCACGGGGCAGGCCGGGTCGGAACAACTCCCCCTTTCCTTCCGGTTTGGCCCGCTGGCGTCCGCGAAGGTGGCTGCGTTGGCGCCCTCGTCAAAGCGCATCAGCAGCAGCGCCGAGTCCGTTTCGCGCAGGTTGGCCTCGTAGCGAACGATGGCGCCATCGCTGGAGGCATACGGGCTGCTGCCCAACGCCCGCTCGCGCAGATCGAAGATGTCGTCATCGTCGGCATCGGCCACCTTCGGGTCGGAATAGGTCCAGGACACACCCGCCACACCGCTGATGTAGTTGTAGCCGATGCTCCAGCCATCCCTTTCCAGATTGTCGGTCAGGCCATCGCGGTCGGTGTCGGCCACCAGCGGATCCGAGCCAAAACGCAGCTCCTCCCGATCGCTCAACCCATCCCCATCGGTGTCGGCTCGAATTGGGTCCGTGCCGATTTGCAGCTCGCGCAGATCGGTGACGCCATCGCCATCGGTATCGAAGGTGCTGTCATTGGGGTCGACGGTGAGGTCCAGGCCGTCGCCGTCCGCATCCTGGAGCGTGCCAAACCTGGCCTTTCCCGACTGCCCCCAGGCCAGCGCGTAGCCCAGGCCCTTCGGCGTCAGGCTGTAGAAAGCGCTGAGCATCGACGGGAACACGTCATAGATCAGATTCAGATTCAGGTAGTTGCTGGCGTTGCGCGAGCGCGCATAGCAGATCGGAATGACGGGCGGCGTCCAGGGCGGAATCACGTTCGGAATGACGATGCACTCCTGAGTCGGCGAGGCGTAGCCTTCCGCAAGATACGCCGCAACCGGCTTGTTGATCCCGGGCGCGGGCAGGGTCAGCAAATCGCGGGTTTGGGTCAGCGTCACCGTCTGGCGATACTGGTCGCCGCCCAGCGCAATCCAGCCGGTCGGATTGCCACCCAGCTCCACGCCGTTATGGATCTGCTTGGACTCGTCCGTTTCTTCGGCCGACACGATGGCGTAGGTGAACGTGGCGTCCCGGGTGTTCTTTTCGCTGAATTGCCAGCCGTACAGGAAGCTCAGCGGGCTGTCAAAGGACTCGGTCTTGATCGTGTTCTCGATCAGCAAATCCATCCGCAAGGCCGCGCCGGTCGTGAACCCGGTCTTGGGATCGGCAAGATACGGATTGAAATTCCTGAAGGTCATCCGATTTGGGTTGTCGAGATCGATGATGTTGGTCGAGTCATAGATGACATAGGCGACGCCTTCGGCCAGGATGCCGGACAGTCCTTTGCACGCCCAGTTCGCAGCGACGTTGTCATCTTCATCGGGATGAAAGATCCCGCAGAAAAGCGAGATCACGCTGTCGATCAGACCGATGATGGCCACGATGATCGCGCCGACCCCGGTCGAGGCCAGGGCAGCCATCATCACGGCCACGATCGCGCCGGCCGCCCACTGCGAAAACGCTTGATTCATCGCCAGGCTGAAGGCCGTAATCCCGGATGCGCTCACCTGGTAAACGAAGATGGCAAAGGACACGCCGAGCTCGATCACCAGGCCGATCACGGCCGTAGCTTTGGCCGCCTTGGACGAAATGGCGAGGCTGTCACCCAGTTTGCTGAGCGCCCCGAGATTCGTCTCCCCCACCACCGCCTTGAACTTCGAGAAGGCGTGCAGCATCTTGATCCCATCCCCGATCGCCTGAGCCGTCGCAACGCCCTGGAGCACGTTCACCACAATTTGCTGGGACCGGTTGTTCTTGCTGTCGATACTGGCCAGCGATTTGGCCAGCCCCACCATTAACTGGGCGGCGCTCGACGTGAGCGCGCTGCCAACGCCACCCACCCGGCCCTTGAAGGTCGCGTTCTTCGCGCTGTCGAACAAGCGGTCGAAACCACTGAACTTGCCGATGGCATCGCGCACCCCGCGCCCGAGCGAGCCCTTGACCGAGTAGTCGAGCCTGGCGATCATGCGCTGGTTTCCAGCCTTCTGCAGTCGCTTGATGACGTTATGCTCGGCTTCCATCACCTCCCAGATCGGCTCGAGAAACGCCTTGGTGAATCCGCCCGTCGTCTCGCCGCTGGCCTTGATGACGTCACTGGTGTAGGAGAGTTCCGCATCGGTCGTTGGCTCACCCTCCTCAACCGTGGACAGGAGATAGGTGGCGCCCTGATTCGACGCTTCCACGACCTTGCCGATGCCCGCATACAGGTTTACATAGGCGACCTGGGTCAGACGTATATCGGCAGCCGCAGTGTACTCGCTCTCTCGGTCGCCCCACGAGGAATAGCCGGCGGCCAGAGGCAGCATCTTGTCCAGGTAGTCCCAGTAGTCGGCGAGCGGCATCGGCTCCCATGCGCTCGCCCCGTGCCGGAAGGGCTTCCAACTCATCGCGGCCGCTGTCACCGTCTCGATCTTGCTTCCGGCAATGCCGGGGTCAAAATCCACCTTGAGCATGCGCCCCGCAAAGGTAACGTTCTCAGTCAAAGCAGCGCTCGCCGCCCGCGAGCGCTGCTCGCTGGCGATCATGAAGGTGGGAAAGACCACGGTGTTGCCGGCGCCC
>JBDSIP010000181.1:0-4426 GCA_039917915.1 Thermoflexales bacterium | reverse complement strand
GACATCGACCTCGGCGTGATCGAGCAAATGGTGTTGGCTTCGGTCGCCGACGTGAAGCGGCGCTATGGCGGAGCCTAGAAGCTATCCTAAAAAGATCTGGCGAGATCACAATCCCCGCGCGAAGCGCGGGGATTGTGATCTCGCCAGATCTTTTTAGGATAGCTTCTAGGCTCCGCCATAGCGCCGCTTCACGTCGGCGACCGAAGCCAACACCATTTGCTCGAGCACGCCGAGGTCGATGTCGCTGAGCCGGCGGACATACAGGCAGGACTTTCCCATCTTGTGCTTGCCGAGGCGGGCCAGCAACGCGTCCCTGCCCGGGTATTCCGGGCTGAAGTAGATGCTGATGTCGCCCTTGCGCGGGGCGAATCCGGCCAGGCACGACTCGCCGCTATGCCCGCTCGCATAGGTGTAGTGATAGCGGCCGTAGCCGATGATGGTCGGCCCCCACATTCGCGGCTTGTGGCGAGTGGCCTTGCGCATCAGTTTGTCGAGAATCGCGCAGTCCGCGCGGCGCGCTTCGTCGGCGATTGCGGCAATGTAGTCGGCGACGCTCACATCGGTGGGTTTGGTCTTGTTCTCGGCCATGATTTTGCTGGGCACGTATTTCAGGCGTCCAATCGTCCGAACGACGGCGTGGCGCGCCGTCCGGGACAGAGAACAGTATTGGCACAGTTACGGGGATACGAGCGGGGCGGCGGCATCACGGGCCAGGACGATGATGTCCGGACGCTGCGGGTGAATGCGGATCGGAATCAGCACGCCCGCGGCCGGCACGTGATCAGACGTCAAATACTCCGCGATCGTGACTTCGTAAGCATCTCCGCCAGATGGCATCACGTTGAGTCGAATCTGATACTCGCGCCGGATTGGCCGCCATGTGAACGATACCGAAGAACCTTGTTTCGATCGCCATCCGGTCGGCGCGATTTCCAGCACCTGGGCAATGGCGGCCACGCCTCGCTCACGCGCCACCTGGAATTCCGGCGGCGAATCCGCGCGCCGGACGCGGCGAGAGAAGACGATGATGATGGCAGCCAGCCCGATCACATATGCGAGCATCAGCGCGACGATCACCGTGATTGGTGTGCTCCTGCCGGGATTGAGCGCGGCCCAGGCCAGAAAGAGGAGCGCGTGCAGCAGGACCATGAGACCTGCCAGGATCGCCCACTCCTTCAACATCCTGCGCGCGCGCTGCCACCCGAGATTCATCGTCCCCCATCCACCGACAGGGTCTGCCCGGTCACCCACGCGGCCGCATCCGATGCGAAGAACAACACCGCGTGCGCGATGTCCTCGGCCGTGCCGAGCCGGCGCAGGGCGATCCCCTCGACCAGCGCGCGCTGGCCGGCCTCGCCGTAGCGCTGCCACTGCTTCTCGCTGGCCGGGTTCGAGCGCACGAACCCCGGGGCGATGCAGTTGACGGTGATGCCAAACGGGCCCAGCTCATGCCCAAGCTGGCGCGTGAGGGCGATCGAGGCGGCCTTGGCCGCGGCGTAGGCCTGGATCCCGGTCAGGGTGATGCCAAGCCCGGCCCCGCTCGAAATGGTGATGATCCGCCCGCGCCCGGCCGCCTTCATCGCCGGCGCAACCGCCTGGGCGAACCAGAACGGTCCGCTGGCGTTGACATCGAAGATGCCCTGCCACTGCTCCGGCGTCACCTGCTCGATCGGCTGACCGACCTGGCCCAGCACACCGCCGGCGTTGTTAACCAGGATGTCGATCCGGCCCGTGGCCGCGCGGACCTCGGCCACAAAGGCCAGCACGGCCGGACGGTCCGTGACATCGACCCGCCGGACCTCGATCGGCCCCGCCATCCCGGCAGCCAGGCTGCGAGTCTCTTCCAATTCGTCGGCGAGCAGGTCGCAGCCCCACACGTGCGCGCCCTCGCGGGCGAAGGCCAGGGCGATCGCCCGACCGAATCCATGCGCGGCGGCGGTGACGATGGCGGTCTGGCCGGCGAAGCGCATTACGCTGTTACCCAACCGTCCGCGATCAGGGCGCGGGTCTCATCAACTCCGGTCTGCCACAGCCGAAGTGTGTCCTCGTCGGGGCGCTGGTAGAAGCCGCCGAAGTTGCCGTCGCCGAGCAGGGCCCGGGTCGTGGCCGGATCGGCCTGGCGCAACGCCGCCAGATCGGACATGGGTTTCTGGACGTCGGGCATCGCCACGCCGGCCAGGCGCGTCCAGGGCATGTTCTCCATCCACGAGGCGTGCGAGGCAATCGGATCAATGGCCTGGACCTGGGCCCAGGCCATTGGGGCGTTCCACCAGTTGTGGAACTTGATTCTTGTTCCCGGATGATCGAGCATGAACTCGTCGGCGGCGGCGCTGGCCGGGTAGTTCCCGCCATGGCCGTTGACGATGACGATGCGGCGGAACCCGCTGCGCTGCAAGCTGGCCAGAATGTCGCGGATCACGGCCACATAGGTGCTCACCCGCAGCGTGACCGTGCCCGGGAAGGCGCTGAAATACGGCGTGAGCCCATATGCGACGACCGGGAAGACCGGCACGCCCAGCGGCTCGGCCGCCTCGGTCGCCAGGCGCTCGGCCAAAATGGCGTCGGTGGCGAGGCTGAGATAGGCATGCTGCTCGGTCGAGCCGAGCGGCAGCACAGCCCGGTCGTCCCGGCCCAGATAGGCCTCGACCTGCATCCAGTTCAGCTCGGCGACGCGCACTAAAGCTTCTTCTCCGAGCTGTGGCCGGGGAAGGCCTTGGAGCCCGGGTGCAGATACTGGTAGGCGAAGTTGACCGCCCGGGTGCCCTGAGCAAGGCCATCGACGATCAGGTTGAGCGGCTCGATGCCCTCCTCCGCGCTGATGTCGCCGGCGGCATAGACGCCCGGCAGATTGGTCTCCATCTTGCTGTTGACCTTGATGAAGCGGCTGCCCACCATCTCCAGCCCCCAGGTCTTGATGGGGCCCAGGTCGACGCTGAAGCCCAGGGTCAGAATCACCGCGTCGACCGGGATCGTGGTCTCGGCCTTGGTCCGGTTGTCAAAGATCACCGCCGACTCGATCTTGCCATTGCCAGCAACCGACTTGAGCTCGTAGAAGAGTTTGACTTCGACGGGAGAACCCATGAGCTGGGTGACCGAGGCGCCGTGGGCGCGAAACTCGTCCCGGCGATGGATCAGGGTGACTTTGCGGGCATAGTCCTTGAGGTTGAGGGCCCAGTCGACGGCGCTGTCGCCGCCGCCCACGATCAGGACGTTCTTGCCGCGAAAGGCGGCCTTCTCCTTGACCGAGTAAAACAGTCCTTTGCCCTCATAGGGCACGAATTCGGGGCCAGGCAACTTCTTCGACTGAAAAGCCCCGACGCCCGCGGCGATGACAAGGGTTCGGGTGTGATGGATGCCCTTGTCGGTGGTCAGGAGCAGAGTTCCGTCGTCCTGACGGGCGATCGACTGGACGCGCTCGCCCAGGCACATGGTGGGTGGGAAGGTGTGGGCCTGAGCCATCATACTCTTGACCAGGTCCAACGCCTGGACCTTGGGATAGCCGGGCATGTCGTAGATGAATTTCTCGGGGTACAGGGCGGTTAACTGGCCGCCGACCTCATCGAGCGCGTCGATGATCTTGCATTTCATTTCGCGCAGGCCGGCGTAGAAGGCGCCAAACAGGCCGGTTGGGCCGGCGCCGATGATGGTGACGTCATAGAGTTCGTTTGGGTCGGACATGAAAGCGCTCCAGTGTGGACGTGAGACGGGTTGATCGAGGTTGTGCGGGAATTTTAGCACCGTGAACGATAATGAAGCCTGTCCGAGTTTGCCAGATCGTCGCGGCCGGCGCGGGAAACCGCGACGGCGGAGGAAAGTCCGGACTCCGCGGGGCAGGGTGCTGGTTAACGGCCAGGCGCAGTGATGCGACGGAAAGCGCAACAGAAAACAAACCGCCGGGGCGCAAGCGCCGGCAAGGGTGAAAAGGCGAGGTAAGGGCTCACCAGCGCGGCAGTGATGTCGCGGCTTGGCAAGCCCCACCCGGAGCAACGCCAAAACGCGCAGATGAGGCGGCCCGCTGATGCGCAGGTAGGCGGCTTGAGGCCCGCAGTAATGCGTGGCCCAGAGAGATGACGGTCCCGTCGTTCCCGCAAGGGGGCGATATGACAGAATCCGGCTTATCGGCGGACTCGGACAAACATCGAAAGCGAAATCCCCCAGCTCTGCCGGGGGATTTCGCTTTCGAAACAGATGCTATTTGCGCAAAACCGGGAAAGGTCTACACTCGCCTGTGCGCGTTCGTCCAACGCTGAAAATCCGTCAACGTTGGACGAACGCCTGACAGGGAGGGGAAAACGTGAATTCGACCACCGAAGGCAAGCATCCCTTCGGCGCGCTGCTTGCCCAATACCGCGCCCGAAAACCCGGGCTGACCCAGACCCGCCTGGCCGAACTGACCGGCTACGACCAGGCCATCCTGGTCCGGATG
>JBDSIP010000180.1:0-3792 GCA_039917915.1 Thermoflexales bacterium | reverse complement strand
CGCCCAGCCGGCCGACATCGATCGTGATGACGGGCGGATTGGCTGCCAGCACAAGCAGCACGCTGCGCGGGCCGCGGGCCCGGACCAGAACACTGTTGGGCAATCGATCGGTGACCAGGTAATCGGCGGGCGCCGGCTCGTTCAAGCGCACGATCCGAACCGCGATCGAATCCTCGATGATCGGATCGTCCTGGATCGTGGCAAGCGTCCACGCCGCGCCGGCAATCAAGATGGCCAGAAAAAAGAGACCGAGATTATTAACAAACCAGCGCACCATGGGTAATGGGCATTATAGGCATCGCTCAGGCAATGACCTGATAGCCACGTGAATTCCATGGCTCCAACATCGTGCTAAAATCGCGCTCGCATCAACGTGCTGGCGCTCGGCGCCACTGGCGGCATTTGCCGTCTGGTCACCAAGACGTGACGGTTCATTGGCAATCATGGGTTGCCGCCCCGAACCGTCACGTTGCTGTTTTTCTGTCGTGGGGTCCGTTTCGATCATTCACATTAGGAGAGAAGAACAATGGCTAGCGAACTGCGCGAATTTCTTGAACTGCATTACTCGGAGCTGGAAGAACTGAATCTTGCAGCCAAACAACAGCGCAAAGCTCGGGTCCCGGCTGACAAGGTGGCCGAGGCGCGTCTGAAGTACCTGGCCGATGAGAAGCGGATCAAGGCGGTGACCGTCATGTTCACCGATCTTGAGGGCCGCCTCCACATGCTTGACTATGACAAGAAGTTCCTGCTCAAGTCGCACGACAACTTGACGTTTGACGGGTCGTCGATCCGCGGCTTTACCGCGCAGCGCGAGTCGGACCTGCGTCTGGGCATCGACTGGCCCTCGTTTTACTGGGCGCCCGCCGATGTCTTTGGGCCAGGCAAAGTCATGGTCTTCGGCGAAGTCATCGACAAGGACGGATCGCTATACAGCGGCGATCTGCGCAGCCGGCTCAAGTCGTATGCCGACACCCAATTCGATAAGAACGGCTACACCCTGAACGCGGCCAATGAGATCGAAGGCTTCCTGTTCAAAGGCGCCAACGCCGAGCGGTGTTTCCACGAAACGGACACTTTCGAATTCGCCAATACCGGCGGCTACTATCACTCGCTGCCCGGCGATCCGCTGCGCGAGTTTATCGACACCGCCGCCGAGGTGCAGCGCGCGATGGGCTTTGAGAACGAGAAGGACCATCCCGAGGTTGCCCCGTCCCAGTTCGAAATGAATTACAGCTACGGCGAGGTGGTGTCAGCCGCCGACAACATCCAACTGTATAAGTTGATCTGCCGCCAGGTCGCCCACAAGCTCGGCCATACGGCCAGCTTCCTGCCCAAGCCCGTCGTCGGCGTAAACGGCAACGGCATGCACACCAACGTCTCAATCACGAAGGGTGGCAAGAATATCTTCTGGGATGCGTCCGGCGAGGAAAAGATGAGCAAGTTCGCCTGGGACTTTGTCGATCGCATCCTCACCCATGGCAACGACATTTGCCTGATGCTCAACTCGAGCGTCAACGCGTATCGCCGGCTTGACCCGCATTTCGAGGCGCCGAATCAGATCAAGGCGTCGCCCACGGACCGCGGTTCGATGGTTCGCATTCCAATCGGGAACGAAAAGAGCGCCCGGGTCGAAGTGCGCTCGGTCGCGCCGGACAGCAATCCGTACATGGTGATGCTGGCGGTCTTTCAATCTGGCCTGGATGGCTCGATTAGCACCGAAGATGGACTGCGCCAGGCGAAGCGCTACCTGCCCGACAACATCTACGACGCGATCGCCAACTTCCGATCGGCGACCTGGACGTCGGAGCTGTTGGGCGATGATGTAAAGGGCCGCTACGCTGATCTGAAGCAGGCCTCGGCCGATCGCTGCGCTCGCTTGCTCGGCACCTTCGTCAAGTCGCCCGAGGTTCAATTCCACCACGAGGTTTACAACCAGTACCTCTGGAATCAGTTCTAAAAACAACTGGCGAGATGACACTCCCCGCGCTTCGCGCGGGGAGTGTCATCTCGCAATCTCTCCCAGGATGACTTCTAGCGAACCACAAATGCCTGACGCTTGCCATCGGCATCATAAGTGATTGTGACCTGGACAGTCCAATTCTCGTCAAAGTAGCTTCCGTTCGTGCTGGCCCGAACCAGCATGTTGCCGCTTCGGCGCGGCCCGGCGATCGGCGCGTCAAAGCGCATCGTCCAGCCGCTGCCTCCCCCGGCGCTGCCGGTCCAGAACCCAAATTGGGTGTTAATCGGCGCGCCAAAGAATTCGTTGACATTTGCATCCGCCCGCACCCGCGCCATCGCCTGCCGATAGGCCCCCGACGTGGTCCAGGAGGCCATGGAGATGAGACACATTGCGACGATACATGCGCCAATGACGGCAAGCAGGCCCAGGCAGCCAAGCTGCGGTGAAAGCGGCCGCGCGGGCGTGGCCGGGGCCCCCGCGCTGAACGGCATTGATCGACGTCCCGGCCGGCGCGACATGCGGACCGCCATCGCGATGTCTTCCTCAGAATACGGATGGGTGCGCCGCAAGGCGGACAACACGTCAACGGCGAGTATGGCGGTGTCCTCTTCGGCGCCCCGGGCCGCAACCAGGAAGCGAGCCGCTTCCGAACGCTCGTTCAGGGTGATCAGCTCGAGCAAGCGCCGGCCGGTCTTGCTTTCCGTGTTGCCAGTTCCGGCGTTTGACAGATTCGAGCCGCAGTAGGCGCAGCGCTCGGCGCCATTCGTGTTCTCGCCACCGCAGGCAGGGCAGTTCATCATTGCTCGGCCTCGCCTATTGACATCATGGGCATGGATTGTTGCGCAAACCTCGCCTGCCGCCTCAACGCCGGGCCACCGAGATCAGCGCCCCGCCCAGGATGAGAGATGCGCCGAGCGCCAGACCAAGTGTCAGCGGCTCGCCCAACAAGAGCACGCCCAGCGTCGCGCCAACAACGGGCTGGGCGAAGAAGCACAACGCAGCCATGTTTGCGTCGAGCAGCCGAAAGCCCAAATTCCACAGGTGAAAGGCAAGTGCGGTCGATACCAGGCCCAGATAGAGCACCCCAAGCACGATCAAGGGTGTGACTGGCCCGATTGTTGCGCTCGACAACTCGAGACCGGCCAGGGGAATGTCGAACACAAGACCAACAAGGGTCGCGCCCAACGTAATCGTCAGAGTCGACAGGCCATGGGTCTGTCCTGCCCGCCGGACGAGGACAGAGTAGAGCGCCCACGTGACCGCCGCGACCACCAGCAAGACACCGCCGAGCAGCGCGTTCGGGTTACGCGCGCCATCCTCGACCGCGCCCCGCCCCGCTTCGACAACAAGCAGGACCCCGCCGAAAGCCAGCGCCAGGCCAAGCCCTTGCCGAAGCGTCGGCCGCTCGCGCAGCACGAGCCAGGCGAAGAGAGCGACAAAGGCGGGTGTCGCGCTGGTGATGACGGCCCCCGCCGACGCGCCGCCCAGGGCGGTTCCGCCAAACTGGGCGGCCAGGGAGAGGCAATAGCCCACTCCCCCGATGACAGCCAGATCCAGCCACGCCCGCCGCGATGGCCAGCGCCAACCCGCAGCGCGCCGCTCGGTCAGGCCATGCCAGATCCACAACGCCGGGAGCGCAACGAGAAAGCGCACGACCAGAAGTGTCAGCGGTGGAATCACGCCCAGAACAAGGCGGCTGACGACATACATCCCGCCCCAAATGGCCGCGGCCAGGCTCGCGGCCAGGACGCCCCGGGTCGTTGTGCTCACGGCGATACCTCATCCATCGCTGAAAAACAGGCGCGCCGGCCAATTGTGGCCGGCGCGGCGGG
>JBDSIP010000179.1:0-6130 GCA_039917915.1 Thermoflexales bacterium | reverse complement strand
CTGCGCACCCGCGGCGCGGCCGGGAACTGGAACGCAGGCGCCGTTCATCTCGGGCCGTTTCTGATCGACACCATCGTGCCCTACTGCGAGATGATCCGATTGCCCGAGGAGACTGTGGGGTTGTCCGTTATGCCGTCCTGGTACGGAGACGACAGAGGCTCCGGCCTGGCGAACTTTGACCTGTTGTGTCGCGCCGGCGCGGATGGCACCTGGACGCCCTGGCTGACCGCGGCGACGGAGACCCAGGCGGCCTTCGGGCCGTATGCGCCTGTGGCGCTGACCCCAGGTCAGACCTACTACTTTGGCTGCCAGGCCAGAGATGCGGCCGGCAACCTCGAGGCCTGGCCGGGCGGCGACGGCGACACCTTTACGCGGGTGATCTTCAACCGCGCCTTCCTGCTGATCGCGAGCCGGGGTCAAGCGCCATAGGCGCTTCTGAACCAGTTACCTCGCAACCAGGGCCGGCCTGAGTGCCGCGGCACAAGATTTCACGATCTCGATACGCTCTGACACCATGTTGTCCCCGTCCGGCGCTGACGATCATCGACCAGACGGGTTTTGCGTGTTAACCCCGCCGCAGTAGTCGCCGCCAATTCAGCGGCTACTGCGGCGGCGAAATCAGCACTTCGCGAAACTGCGAGCCGGGCACAGTCGGGCCGACGATGCCTTTCTCTTCCATCTCCTCGATGATCCTCGCCGCGCGGGTGTAGCCAATGCGTAATCTCCGCTGAAGCAGCGAGATCGACGCCTTGCCCTGCAACTGCACGGTCTGCACGGCGTCCTCGAACAGCTTGTCGGCGTTGCCGCCGGCGCTGCCGGTATCCGCCATCGCCGCGGTCAGCGCCCGCGCCTCATCCCATGACAATGGGTTGCCTTCGTGCGTTGTGGGCGGCGGACCACCGCGGTCAAATGTCCCGGACACGGGCGCGGTCGGCCCCTCGATCGAGGCCGCGACCGGATCATGGTCGAGCATGCCGCCCTGGCCACGCCAGTGCCGCACGATCTTCTGGATTTCAATGTCGCTCAGGAAGCACCCCTGGGCGCGCATGGGCTGGCCCGACTCGGGCGTCATCACCAGCATGTCGCCGCGGCCGAGCAGCTTGTCTGCGCCCGGCTGATCGATGATGACCCGCGAGTCCACCGCGGTCGCGACGGTGAAGGCAATCCGGGCCGGGAAGTTGGCCTTGATCAGCCCGGTCACCACATCGACACTGGGGCGCTGGGTGGCCACAATCAGATGGATGCCCGTGGCGCGGGCCATCTGCGCCAGGCGGCAGATCATCTTCTCGGTCTCGTCCGGGGCCAGCATCATCAGGTCAGCCAGCTCGTCGATGACGACGACGATGTAGGGCAGCTTCTTGAGATCGGCGTCGATGACGACCGGCGGCCCGTTCGGATCGGCCGCCTCGGCCCGCTGGCGGGCCTCGGCCGACTTGGTGTTGAAGTCGACGACATTGCGGCAGCCGTGCCGGGCGAAGGTCCGATACCGGTTATCCATTTCGCCGGTCACCCATTTGAGCACGCCAATCACCTTCTCCACGTCCACGACAACGGGCGAGATCAGGTGCGGAATGCCGTTGTAGCCGGTCAGCTCGACCCGCTTGGGGTCGACCATCAGGAAGCGCAAGTCCTCCGGCGAGTTGTGCATGAGCAACGCCGCAATGATGCCGTTGACGCACACGCTCTTGCCCGACCCGGTCGTGCCCGCGATCAAGAGGTGGGGCATTGCCGTTAGATCGGCGATGACCGGATGACCGCTCACATCCGCGCCCAGGGCGAGCCGCATGCGCGTCTTGCGGTTCAGGAGCTCAAACTCCTCGCTCTCGATGATGTCGCGCAGGCTCACCAGCGAGGTCTCGCCATTCGGGACTTCGATGCCGACGATCGCCCGCCCGGGCACAGGCGCCTCGATCCGGATGCGCGGCGCGGACAGCGCCAGCGCGAGATCGTCGGCCAGCGAGGCGATCCGGCTGACCTTGACCTTCTGCTGCTTGCCGTTCTTCATCTCAGTGAAGCCCGGCTCCACCCCGAACTGGGTAATGGTCGGGCCGCGATTGACCTCGGTTACCCGACCCGGCACGCCAAACGAACGCAGGGTGTCCTCGATCACCGCGGCCTTCTTGCGGATATCGGACTCCTGCAGGGTGGCGTCCTTGCCCGGCTCGAGCAGCTCCTGGACCCGCGGCAATTGCCAGACCCGCTGGCTGTCGTAGCGCGAGGAAAGCGGCGGCGGTGGGGCCGCCATGGCTGCCGCGGCCGGCTTGAGCTGCACGGCCGGACGGCCGCGGGCCGGGCTCGCGCTTTGGCCATTTCCCCGGCCGGCGCCGATGACCCGGGCGGGAGGAAGGTCGAGATCCTCCGCTGGCGCTTTGCCCGGGCGCACGGGGTTGATCCGGGGGGCTGGCAATTGACCGGACGGGGCGCCTGGCGTTTTCAGACGCGGCGCCGCGGCTCCATCCTCGGGGCGATTGCCTTTGCGCTGATTGGGCTTAAGGCCGTTGATGATCAGATCGCCATTCGGATCCGATTCGGGGCGACGCGGCCGCAGGGGATCCCAACGCGGGGTGATCGTGTCCGGCCGGCCCGCGCCCGAGGTGTCCCAGGTTCGGCCGGCGGTGCGAATTCGGATCACTTCGACGACCTGGGCAATTGTCGTCCCGGTGGCCATCATGATTGCCATGCCCACCAGGGCGACGACCGCGATGGCGGCGCCATAGATGCCGATGGCATCGATGAAAATCTTCAGCACCGCCCAGCCCAGGTTGCCGCCGCCGCCCTGTTCAGCCGCCAGTTTGGCGCCGTCGGGTTGCGTCGTCGCCATCCCGAAGAGATGCAAAAGCATCAGGAGGGTCAGGAAGGCGGCAACAACACCCGTGAGACGTCCGATCCCGATCTGGGGCAGGCTCCCAAAATGATGCTGCACGAGATACCAGCCAAAGGCCGCCAGCACGACCGGGGCGGCGTAGGCCATCCAGCCAAACGCCCCGCGCAGGAAGACAAACCAGGCCGCGGTGACGGTCCCCTGGCCCCCTGGCGAAAGCGCGCTGAGGAGGGTGATAGCCGCCACGCCGATGAGCACTGCGCCCAGAACGTCCAGCCATTGGTCGGGTGTGAGCGACAGCAAAGGCTCGCGCGGCGTCTGGCGCGGCTTGGCCTTACCCTTGCGGGCGCTGCCACTCTTGGCGGCGGGCTTCTTTGCGTTGAACCTCATTTGAACGTCTGTTCTATTTTACTCCAGGCGCCAAACGGCAAAAATGGGCTGACCTGTCAGGTCGCCTGGCCAAGCCTGTCACCTGTCAGGTCGCCTGGCCAAGCCTATGACCTGACAGGTCAGGAAGTTCTGAGAGCGCTCTCTGAATCTTGGCAACCGGTTTAGTAAATCGCGGCATAATGGGAGTCTCGTTCGTAAGGCAACGATTTGTTGGGCCGAAAGGCCACATTGGGAGAATCAACGAAATGACTGCCAAGCCCCCCGGAACGCCAGGTCAAAACCAACCCAACGCGGGCGATCCAGCTCCGCTCGAGAACGGCCTTACATCTGCTGACGCGGGACAAACACAGACTGCCAAACCACCGCAGGTTCGGAATGGGTATCGCTCCGCCACCACCCCGCGCGTGACGATCAAGGACATCGCCCGTCAGGCTGGGGTGTCCAAGACCGCCGTGTCCTTCGCCTTCAACCTGCCCAGGCGCTTGTCGGCCGAAACCACCCAGCGCATCCTCGAGGTCGCCCGCGAATTGGGCTACACGCCCAATCCCATCGCCCGCAGCCTGAATACTCGCCGGACAAACGCGCTCGGATTGCTCGTGCCGCAGGACATCAGCGACACACTCGCAAACCCGTTCTTTGCGTCACTCATGAGCGGCATCGGCCAGGTCTGCAAGTCCGAGGGGCTCTCGCTCATGATGATCCCGCCCCGGCGCGGATCACTCGTCGACGCGACCTACACCGCCCTCATCGATGGCTGCATCATCACCGGCCTCGATGCTGACGACGACGCCGTCCAGGCGCTGCGAAAACGCGATATTCCGTATGTGATGATCGACACCGACGCGCCTGAAGGCGTGCCGTGCGTCAACATCGACGACGCGGAGGGGGCCCGGCTGGCAATGAGCCACTTGCTCGAATTAGGCCACCGCGATATCGCTATCGTCGCCTTTGAATCGTTTTTCGGCACCCCCGAAAAATATACGGGCACGCTCAAGCATCGCTTTGACGGCATCCGCGCCGCGCTCGGAGAACGCGGCATTTCGCTGCTACAGCAGCGCATCTACACGACCGAAGTGCCCTGCACCGCCGCCGGCGGCGCGCAGGCCCTGCAACGCATCCTGCGGCTTGAGCGCCGGCCCTCCGCGGTGTTTGCCCTCGGCGACGCCATCGCCTACGGCCTGATCGAAGCGGCCTTCGCGCATGGACTCAGCGTGCCGGGCGATCTGTCCGTCGTCGGTTTCGACGACATCGAAACCCATGTCCGGGCCGATCCCGGCCTCACCACGGTCCGCCAGTCCGCCCAGGCGAAAGGGCGTGCCGCCGCAGAGTTGCTCATGGCCGAGTTGCGCGGCGATCCGGTCGAAAACACCCGCATCGTCATTCCCATTGAGTTCATCAAACGCGGCACGACCGCGCCAGTAGTGGCCGCGGCCTGACACGGTCCGACCGCGCGCCCACTCGATGACCCAGCCCGTGCCGACCCTGGCCGACCTGCGCAATGCGCTGGCCCGCGTCTTTGGGCTGGATGACATCGATGTGTTATGCGCGGACATCGGGATCAACCCCGACTCAGTGCCCCGCCGCGACACAATCGAGGCGCGCGCCCAGGCGTTGTGTGAGTACGTTTTGCGAAATGGCCGTCTGACAGCAATGCTTGAGGCCTGCAAAGCGCGTCTTCAAAATGGGCCGATTGACTGGGCGACCTTCGCCGGGGTCGCGCTTCCGGACCCGGGCGTGGTGGCGTCGATCGCCGAAGGCGTCAACGCCCTCGCCGCTCTCGCTCGAAATCCCGTCGCGCTCGAGGCCATCAGCGGCTTCCGGGTGGACTTCGAAAACGCGCGGGCACAGATCGCCCTGCTCGGCGCCTACAAATCCCTGCACGAGTTGTTGCAGGAGCTTGAGGTGCGCTACCCGCCCCTGGACGCCGACAGCCGTCGTGCCGCCACAGATATAGGCACGTGGAACACCCTGATTCAATCAATCCCCGAAATCTCAGACATCATCGACGAGGTCGTCGCGCAGGCGGCCAATCGCGCGCTCGGTCTCGCGGCAGCCCTGTGGCTGACCCAGTTCACCCAGGCGCGCGCGACCCTGACGGCGGCGCTGGAGTCCGAGGATGCCGCCGCCCTCAACCGAGGGCGGGCGGATCTCAAACGCGCGCTCGGGCGCGGGCCATCCCAGGTCAACACCCGGATGGTTGCCACCGTGGACGTGCTGCTGCAGAGCAACATGGGCGCGCGCATGGCCGCCGCGCGCGAGCAGTTGATGGCCGTCGGCGTGACCGAGGCTGAACTGGGCGGCTTTATCCAATCCCTGAGCGCCCTGGTGACCCTGCGCGAGCGGCTGCAATCGATCCGGGACGAACACAATGGCTGGCAGGAAGTTGAGAACCAACTCAGCCGAATCGAGGACACCCTGGCCACCGACAGCAGCGAGCTCGAGGCGACCTGGAGCGACGTCAGCGGGCTGGCCACCCAACTCATGAGCGGACGGACTGACGATTGGGCAACCCGGCTACTCAAGTTCGGGGCCGATCTGCAGACCGCCCTGACCGGTCATGAGCTTAGCCTGGCCCGCCGGCTATTCGCCCAGTTCCGCAGCGCGGCATCGCGCCGCTTCCGGCGGGTCGATGATGAGCTGGTCCAGATTTGCCAAGAGCTTCAGGATGTGGGCGCGGCCCTGGATACGCTGCTCCGGGCGATCGGCTAGTCGCCCGCGTGCCGACCAACGACATCCACCTCAATGCCGCCCAGGCCGGACCCGCCGATGGCCCGCTACTCATCTTCCTGCACGGCTTCCCTGGGTTCTGGTATGACCGGCGTAACCAGCTCGAGCACTTCGCCAATCTGCGCTACCGGGTGTGGGCGCCCGATCAGCGCGGCCAGCAATTAAACATGGATACACAGGATGAACAGGATG
>JBDSIP010000178.1:0-18567 GCA_039917915.1 Thermoflexales bacterium | reverse complement strand
TTCCAGATTGTCTTCTTGATGACCGGAGGTGGCCCAGCCTATGCCACCCACCTCTTCGCCACCTATGCCTACAAGGTCGGTTTCGAGGGCAGCCGAATCGGGTATGCCACGGCGATCTCGTTCTTGCTGACGCCTGTGTTGATTGTCATGATCATGGCGCTGTCGCCCTTGATTTTAAAGAGCGAATCCGAATGATTGCAAAACGCTTGCGTGCCCTCCCTAACCGCATTCGGGTGTACGGATTGCTGGCCGTCTATGTGCTTGTTGTTTCGTTTCCTTTCTACTACATGGTGCTGACTTCGCTCCGCGCCCAGAAGGACGTCTACAACAAAGAGGCCATGCTGATGCCGGTCAACCTGATCCTCGACAATTACGGGATCGTGTTTGGCAGCACAAACATGCCGATCTGGCTGACCAACAGTGTCGTCGTAGGCGTCGTCAGCTCCGCCATTGCGCTGGTGATCGGCACCTTTGCCGCCTACAGTCTCGCCCGCCTGCGCTTCTTCGGCAGCAGCACACTTGCCCGGTCTGTGCTGTTCATGTATCTCATCCCGAGCTCGTTGCTGTTCATCCCGCTGTTCCTGATCATCAATAGCATTGGCTTGCGGAACTCGTTGTGGGCGCTGATTCTGACCTACTTGACTTTCAACGTGCCGTTTTGCACGTGGATGCTGTTGGGCTACTTTCGGACCATCCCAATCGAATTGGAAGACGCCGCGCGCATCGATGGCTGTTCGCGCATGGGGGTGCTGGGTCGCATCATCCTGCCCCTCTCGGCGCCCGGGCTTGTCACAGCCTTCATCTTCAGCTTCACCAATTCGTGGAATGAATTCCTTTACGCGGCGGTTATGACCAACCGCAGCGACCTTCGCACGATCCCGGTCGGACTATATAGTTTCCAGATCGCCGACATCCTGCTGTGGGGTCAACTCATGGCAGCGGCCATCATCGCAACGGCGCCCGTTCTCATTCTCTATATGCTGGTCCAACGCTTTGTCGTCCAGGGATTGACAGCGGGCTCAGTCAAGGGCTGACATCATATGATCACAATATCATCCGATCGCCTACTGGCCATCTCGCGGGCCGTCATCGGCGCGGTCGGCACACCGCCCGAATTTGCCAATGACGTCGCCGAATCACTGGTCGAGGGAAATCTGTGCGGCCACGACTCGCACGGGGTGATGCGCTTGCCGCAATACGCCAAAATGGCCAAGGATGGCAAAGTCCTGGCAGCGGCCCGGGCCACCGTTGATGCGCCCCGCCGGCCCGGGCTGGCCATGCGCCGGGTCGATGGCCACTGGGGCTGGGGCCAGCCCGCCGCCCGCCTGGCCACCCGCACGGCCATCGCCCTCGCTGCCGACACCGGCGTTTCTGCCGTCGCCATCGACCGTTGCAACCACGTCGGCCGGCTGGGCGAATACGCGGCCATGATCGCCGACGCCGGGATGCTTGGGTTCGCTACCTGCAACGCGGGTCCGGCCGTTGCGCCGTTCGGCGGGCGGGCCCGGGTGTTTGGCACCAACCCGGTGACCTTCGCCGTCCCGCGTCTCAACGGCAAGCGTCCGGTCCTGGTCGATTTCGCCACGGCCGGCGTGGCGGAAGGCAAGGTCCGAGTCGCGCTGGCGAAAGGCGTCCAAGTCCCGCCCGGGAATATCGTCGATGTCAATGGAGCGCCCAGTGTTGAACCCCAGGCGTTTTACGACGGGGGTTCGCTGGTCGCCTTCGGGCTGCACAAAGGGTCCGGCCTGAGCGTGATGGCGGAACTGCTCGGCGGCGGCTTGTCGGGCCTCGGCCCATCGTGTCTGCCTGGCTTTGCATCTGGCTTTCTGGCCGGCAACGGCACCGTCATCATGGCATTCAATATCGAGGACTTCACCCCCCGCGATCAGTATCTCGAGCGGGTTGAAGCCTTCTGCGCCAAAGTTGCCAGCTCCCAGCCCGCGCAGGGCGTTTCGGAAGTGTTGCTTCCGGGCGATCCCGAGTGGCGCTCACGCGAAGTCCGGATGCGCGACGGCATCCCCCTGCCCGACGCGACCTGGGCCGAGATCGAGCAGTGCGCGGCCGAGTTGGGCATTTCTTTGTAGCGCGATGCTGAAACGATATCCCCTGGCATCGCCAGGGGATATCGTTTCCTCATCTATCGCAATTCGATGCCGTCTTCGCCGGCATCCGCCGTGACCGTATCGCCTTCCTTGTAGCGCCCCTCGAGCAGGCGGATCGAAAGCGGGTCCTGCAACTCGTTCTGGATAGCGCGCTTGAGCGGGCGCGCGCCGAACTGCTGGTCGTAGCCGGCATGAGCGAGATACGCCCGCGCCGCTGGCGTGACGACCAGGCTGAGCTTGCGCTCGGCCAGCCGCTTCATCAGCTTCAACAGTTGGACATCGACGATCCGGATCAGGTCCTCGTCGCTCAGCCGGCGGAACATGACAATGTCGTCGATCCGATTGAGAAACTCGGGCCGGAAGTGCTTCTGCAACTCGCGCAATACCCAGTCCCGTTGAGCCGAGGCCGCGCGCCGATCTGAGCCCGGCCCGGTCTCCAACTCTTCCGGCACACCTCGAATCAGGTTACTGGTCATGATGATGACCGTGTTCTTGAAGTTCACCGTGCGGCCCTGCCCATCGGTCAGCCGCCCGTCATCCAGCACCTGCAGCAGGACGTTGAAGACTTCCGGGTGGGCCTTCTCGATTTCGTCGAAGAGCACAACGCTATAAGGCTTGCGCCGAACCGCCTCGCTGAGCTGGCCGCCCTCGTCGTAGCCCACATAGCCCGGCGGCGCGCCGATCAGCCGCGAGACGGTGTGCTTTTCCTGATATTCGCTCATGTCGATCCGGATCATCGCCTGCTCATCGTCGAAGAGAAACTCGGCCAGCGCCTTGGCGGTCTCGGTCTTGCCAATCCCCGTTGGCCCCAGAAAGATGAACGAGCCGATCGGACGGTTCGGATCCTGCAGGCCGGCCCGCGCGCGGCGCACCGCGCCCGAAACCACCCGCAGGGCCTCATCCTGGCCGATCACCCGCTCGCGCAGGCGCTCTTCCATCCGCACCAGTTTTGCGGTTTCGCCCTCCAACATTTTCGACACGGGCACGCCCGTCCAGCGGCTGACGATGGCGGCGATCTCGTCCGGCCCGACCTCTTCCTTCAGCAGCCTGGCGCCGGTGGGTCCTTCCGCGTCCTGAGCGACCTGCAGGCGTTTCTGCAAATCCAGGTGCGTGCCATAGCGCAGTTTGGCGGCTTCGGCCAGGTCAGCGCTGCGCTCCGCCTGTTCGATCTTCACCTGGGTCGCCTCAATCTGCTCGCGCAGGCCGCGCACCGATTGGATGGCCTTTTTCTCGGTTTCCCACTGCGCGCGCAAGGCATTGCCCTTTTCCTTCTCGCTTGCAATCTCGCCTTCGATCCGTTGCAGGCGCTCGCGGGATGCGTCGTCGCTCTCTTTCTTCAATGCCTCCCGCTCAATCTCAAGTTGCAGCACCCGCCGGTCGATCTCGTCCAGGGCGGTCGGTTTGCTGTCGATCTCCATTTTGACCCGGCTGGCGGCTTCGTCGATGAGGTCGATGGCCTTGTCGGGCAACTGGCGATCGCTGATATAGCGCGCGCTCAGCGTTGCGGCCGCGATCACCGCCGCGTCCTGAATCCGCACGCCATGATGAATTTCGTAGCGCTCCTTCAAGCCGCGCAGAATGCTGATCGTGTCATCGACGCTGGGCTCCTCCACGATGATGGGTTGGAAACGTCGCTCCAGCGCGGCATCCTTTTCGATGTGCTTGCGATACTCGTCGAGGGTCGTCGCCCCGACGCAGTGCAATTCGCCGCGAGCGAGCATTGGCTTGAGCAGGTTCCCGGCGTCCATCGCGCCTTCGGCCTTGCCCGCCCCGACGACGGTGTGCAGTTCGTCGATGAAGAGGATGATCCCGCCATTGCTCGAGGTCACTTCCTTTAGGACCGCCTTGAGCCGCTCCTCAAATTCGCCCCGGTACTTGGCGCCGGCAATAAGCGCGCCCATGTCCAACGAAATGATGCGCTTGTCCTTCAAGCCCTCGGTCACGTCACGCCGCACAATGCGCTGGGCGAGGCCTTCGGCGATGGCGGTCTTGCCCACTCCGGGCTCGCCAATCAGAACCGGGTTGTTCTTCGTCCGGCGGGACAGGATTTGAATGACCCGGCGGATCTCTTCGTCGCGGCCGATTACCGGGTCCAGTTTGCCCTGCTTGGCGGCCTCGGTCAGGTCACGCCCATATTTCTCAAGCGCCTGATAAGTGCCCTCTGGCTGAGCCGAGGTGACGCGCTGGCTCCCGCGCACTTGAACCAGGGCCTTGAGGATGCTGTCGCGGGTGACGCCGCCCTCGTTCAGAATGCGGGTCGCCGCAGACGGCCGGGATCCGCTGCCCGCCTGGGCCAGGCCCATCAACAGATGCTCGGTGCTGACGAACTCGTCGCGCATTTGTTTGGCTTCGGCCTCGGCCATGTCGGTCAACCGGCTGACGTCCCGTGACAGCGTGGGCGTTGAGGCCGATCCGCTGACCTTTGGCTTGCCTCGCACCTCGCGCTCAATCAGGTCATTGATCCGGGTCGGGCTGCCGCCGGCAGCCGAAATGACGGCCGGGGTGATCCCACCCTCCTGGGTCAGCAACGCGTTCAACAAGTGCTCGGGATCGACTTGCGAGTTGCCGTTTTCAACCGCCAGCGCCTGAGCCTTGAGCAGCGCTTCCTGGGCTTTTTCGGTGTAGGTGTTTAGGTTCATCGCCATAAGGACATCTCCTTCATCTCGGACAGCATCTTAATCGCGCGCTGAAAATCCTGTTTACGTTAGCGAGTAATTGCTGGAGTGACGTTGGCGTCGCGCCAGGAGCGCATTCCTGCCTCGTGCCGCCGAGCTGCGCCGTTATGTCTGCATTTCGGGTAATATTGATATTCACAGATGAATGTTGAAGTTTATTGAAATGCATATTGACAAATATGATATTCCGTCGTATCGTTCTTTAAGTTCGCTGTACGATTACCTACTTCGGTGGGATGGACGTCATTGGAGGACGATCATGTCAGACTTTCACAATTATGTCGGGCGCTTTGCACGGCGTCATCAGGAGCTGCTCGAGGCTGCAGCCGAGACGCGACGTCACCGCGTGGGAGCGGGCAGCCGAAACGGCGCCTGGCTGCTTGCGGTGGCGTCCGCGTTGGAGCGCACTTCAGCGGCAATCCGGGCGCGCTACGCACCTAACCCCCTTCAGCCGGGGAAAAATACGGCTGCCCACTGGAGGACCTCATGAACGCATTGCCCGCCGCCTGCCCCATCTGTGCCGGCGAAATGATCGTCACAGAAACACATTGCCCCGCCTGCGACACCACCCTGCGCGGCCGCTTCACCCCGGCCCTGAGCCCATTTCCCGGCCTCAGCGCGGAACAAATCGACTTCGTGCGCGCGTTTCTCAAATGCGAGGGGAAAATGAACCGGCTCGAGGTGGAACTCAGCTTGTCCTACCCCACCCTGCGCTCGCGGCTGCAGGACGTCATTCGGGCGATGGGATTCGAACCATCGCGCGAGGAAGAAAAGCCGCTGCGCCTTTCGGATGACGATCGGCGTCATATCCTTGATGATTTGGACAAGGGCAAGATATCGTCCGAGCAGGCCATGCAGATGCTGCGCGGGAAATCGGACGCGTGACCGCGAGGTGATGACATGGGATCTCAGACTTTTAATACAGACGCCAAACCGACTGTGGTCGTCAACGCCCGCAATGACGTCGTCGTCATGGGCTGGGACCAGCCTGTGGTCGGGGTCGAGTTCGACGATCCGGGCGACGCCTCGCAGGAAGGCTCCGTGATCAAGATCCGCACGCGCGGCGACTGCCGGATCAACATGCCCCGCGCCGGCGCACTCCTGATCGAGCGGGCCCGCGATGATGCGCGCATTGAACAAATCACGGGCAGTATCCAGGTGCGCGGCGTTGGCTCGGACCTGCGCCTGCGCGACGTCGGCGACACAATCATCGACGCCGTCGGCGACAGCCTGGACGCCCGAGGGGTGACCGGCTCGCTGGTCGCCCGGAGCGTGGGGGGTGGCGCGTACGCACAGAAGGTCAGCGGAGATGTGGCCATCAACGCCGTCGGCAGCAGCGTCGAGCTTCGCGACATCGGGGGGCGTTTTATCGGCGATTCGGTCGGCGGATCGGTCCGCCTGAACGATGTCGAGCTGGCCAGCAGTCTGTCAATCGGAGGGAGCGGTGAGTTTCGGTTGAACCCGGCGCCCGGCGAAAATTATCGGGTGAGCGCGGGCGGCAGCATCAACTGTCAATTCGCCGACACCGCCAACGCGCGAATCTCCGTGACCGACGGCCGGGGCGCCCGGGAAGTGATTCTGGGCGCCGGCACGGCCTCGATCGCGCTTTCAGCCGGCGGCAGCGTGTCTATCCGAAACAAGGCGTTTGAAGCGCGCGAACCATCGCCTGCTCCTGACGTCAATTTCAACCTTGTTTTTGATCGGCTCGAGGATGCCTTTGACAATATGGGCTTCAGCTTTGATCGGTTTGGCGAGGGGCTTGGGCATCTGGGGAGTCTGGGCGAGCGCATCGCCGATCGAGCCCGCAAGGCTGCCGAGCGCGCCGGCGAAAAGGCGCGCCGCCGGGCAGACAAGGAAACCGCGCGTGCGCAACGCATCTTCGAACGCGAGACTGAACGCGCGGCGCGCCGCGGCGCGAGCTGGAATTGGTCATGGGATTCACCATCAGCGCCACCGGGGCCGCCCGGGGCGCCAATACCGCCGCGCCGGCCGGCAAGCTCGGAACCAGGTGAAGTCAGTCCAGCCCATGAGGCGGTCAGCGACGAAGAGCGCATGGTCATCCTGCGCATGGTCGAGCAGAAGAAGATTACGATCGAACAAGCCGAACAATTGCTGCGCGCGCTGGACGGCTGATCCCGCCGGCAAGCCACCCAACACCATGAATGACAAACAGCGCAGCGATGTCCTTGAGATGATCGACCGCGGCGAGCTGACCGCTGCCGAAGGCCTGCGCATTCTGGAGGCCATGCAGCGCGAGATCGCTGGTCCGGGCGCTCAAGCCGCCCCCGCGGCCGAGCCCCTGGCCGACCCTGCCGCCATCGCGCCTGAAGCATCAGCCGTGAACGAGGCGGATATCCTCCCGCCTTCGGCGCCGCCGCCCAAATTGCCTCACTCATTCCGTTATGCGTGGGTGGCGCTCACCGCGGCAGGCGCGGCGCTCGCTCTGATCTTTTCAGCGGTTTTCATCGGGCTATGGATGACAGGCTGGTTTGGCGCCTTCCTGTCGGTGCTGTGCCTGAGCCCCCTGACGCTGCTGGGTGTCCTCATCGCGGTCATTGGCTTGATCAGCGCGCGGGCGCCGTGGGCGCATGTCCGGATCGACACGGGCGCGGAGCGCTGGCCGCGCCGAATCAATGTGAGCGTGCCACTCCCCCTGCGGCCGGTCGGCTGGCTCATCCGCAAGTTTGGGCGTTTCATTCCCGCTCTTCAGCGGACCGCGGTCGACGACGTGCTCTCGGCCCTGGGCCAGGCCGACTTCAAACGCGAACCGTTTATCGTCGACGTCCACGAGGGCGAAAACGGCGAGCGGGTTCAAATCGTGGTGGGCTGATCGATGGCGCAGGTCAACACAGCCGCCCCGGGCCCCAGCGCGAGACCGATCCTTGTAGGCATCGCCCGAGCCCTCGACGCGGCGGCAGGCGCGCTCCACATGATCGCGGGCAGCCGGGCGGCGACGTTGGTGTCGATCGCCCTGATGATCGGTGGCATTTTCGCTCTCGGCTTGCAAGAGACCGGGCGCGGCGACTTGCGAATTTACGACACAGAGGTCACTCGCATCTCGGCCAGCATGGGCGGACGATATATCCGCATAACGGGGCACCTTGACACAACCAAACCTTATCAGACCCGCCTGAATCTCGGGCCGATCGAGCTCCGGGGCGGCGAATGGGTCAGCCTGGTTGGCCTCGACACTTCCGATCGGATCTGGGTCACCCGAAGCACGCTCCCGGCCGGCGCAAGCGGGACCCAGACATTGGTCGGGCGGCTGACCCTGGGCGATGGCCAGGAACCGCCCATCTATCTCGACGTGGCGGCCCCGCCCGATGTCGAGACACGCGACCGCCTTGCCGCCATCGGCGGAATTGCGGCGATGGCGGTCATTGCCGGTTACATTGTCACCGTATTTGCCCGACGGGCCGACTTTGCGCCGCGCCTGCCGGCGTTTGCCACCTCAGCCAGCCCCAATACGCCGGCACACGTGTGGTTCGGCGCCGTCATCCCGGGAGCGGCCGAATCGACCGCGAGAAACACGCCGATCCGTATCGCGCTATCGCGGACGGAGGCGCGTGTCTTCGGCCCAGGATGGGAAACTGCAATCCGGCACGCCATTTCTGTTTCGGCGGTCAGCGTCGCGACGCGATTCGGCGCCCTGCCCGGCATGCGGATCGTATTTGAAGACGAACGCGGCCTGATTCGGCGCGCGGTCCTGGCCTCGGGCACCGTCGCCATGCGCGACCAACTCATTACAGCGCTCAACTACATTGGACGATAAACCCATGCACGATCCGTCTGCGCCGCCAAACCAGAATGACACGCGCTGGTTGCCCCGTTTCGTGACGATCTGGGCCGGGCAGGCCGCCTCGCAGTTTGGCAGCCAGCTCGCCCAATTCGCGCTGGTGTGGTGGATTACGTTGACCACCAAGTCTGCGGTTGCGCTCACGACCGCGACGCTTGTGGCGATTCTGCCATCCGTTATCGTTATGCCATTCGCAGGCGCGTTGGTTGATCGCTGGAACCGGCGCCGGGTAATGCTGGTGACAGACAGCCTGGGCGCAGTCGTCGCCTTCGTCCTGGCCGGCCTGTTTGTAGCCGAAGTGGCTCAACTCTGGCACGTCTATGCGGCGATCTTCGTCCGCTCGATACTGGGAGCCTTCCAAATGCCGGCGATGCAGGCATCGACGTCGATGCTGGTCCCCGAGGCGCACCTCACCCGCGTTGGCGGGATGAACCAGATGCTGCAAGGGGCGATGGGGATATTCGCGCCGGCTGGCGGCGCGCTCGTGCTTAGCATCGCGCCGATCTCAGCCGCAATGGCCATCGACGTCTTGACCGCCCTGATGGCCGTCCTGCCGCTGCTGTTCGTCATGATCCCGCAGCCGACCCGCCAGGCCGCCCCAGGCGCCCATCTCCCCGGGCCGGCATTACTACGCGAGATGCGCGAAGGTTTCGCGGTGCTGGCAGGCAATCGCGGCCTGGTCTTCATCGCCGCAATGGCGTCGCTGCTGAATTTCGTGCTCACCCCGACCGGGGCGCTGGCGCCCATTCTGATCACACGCCATTTCATGGGCGGTGCGCCTGAACTGGCCCTGCTCGAGGGTTCCGGCGGCATCGGGCTGGTGTTGGGCGGGCTGGCAATGAGCGCATGGGGCGGATTCAAACGGCGCATCTACACCACGATCACAGGTGCGGTCGGGATCGGGGTCGGGATCGCCGTGATTGGATTCGCGCCAGCAGCGGTGTTTGGCATGGCGGTGGCCGGCATGTTTTTGGCCTCGGTCATGCAGGCCCTGGCGAACGGCTCAGTCTTTGCGATCTTTCAATCTGTGATCCCGAAGCACGCCCAGGGCCGGGTCATGGCGTTGCTGAACACCGCAGCGATGGGCATCTCGCCCCTCAGCCTGCTCATCGCCGGTCCATTCGCCGAAGCCTTCGGGCCGCAGGCCTGGTACATCGGGGCCGGGCTGATCAGCATTCTGGTGAGTATGAGCGGCCTCTTGTCACGCGACGTGCGCCAGGTCGAAGGCGTCGCGCGCGAAGTTGGCCCGATTGCGCCGCCCAATTCCGTATCACTCAGTTAACCCCACCTGCAAGTCTCAAGGAGAACAATGGCTACTACCGAAGAACGTCTCAAGATCCTCAAGATGATCGAAGAAGGCAAGATCAGCGCCGATGACGGCGCAAAACTGCTTGCGGCCCTGAGCGCCGGGCCGCGCCCGTCAAGCGCGGCGCCGTTGGGGACGCCTGCGGGCAGTCCGGCCCGGTTCCTGCGCGTGCGGGTGACGGATTCCGTCACCGGAAAAGCAAAGGTCAACATAAATCTGCCGATTGGCCTGGTGAATGTCGGGATGAAGATCGGGGCCCGTTTTGCGCCCGAGATGAGCGAGATGGACGCCGCCGCCATCGTCGAGGCCATTCGTAGCAACGCCATGGGCAAGATCATCGACGTGCAAGACGAAACCGACGGCGAGCATGTCGAGATATTCCTTGAGTAGAACTGCGCTCGGCTCAGGGAACATCTGTCATGCCGTCCGATGGGCATACAGGTAGCCGCGTCGGCTGGCGTGTTCGATGTCCGGGTATGGCGCGCGTTCAATCTCGTCCTCAATCGCGAATCCAGTCGCGCGCATCTCGGCCGCAATGACCTCCGTGCGCAAAAACCGAAAGTCGACCGATACAGGGATACCCCACCAGTCGGCCAAATGCAGGACTTCATCACCGATGTGAAATGCCACAAGAGCCACACCCCCCATGCGCAGAACCCGATGGAATTCGCTGAAGGCGTGCGGCCGCTCGTTCGGCAGAAGATGAATGACGGAGTACAGCGCGCACACACCGGCCAGGGAGTGATCGGCGAATGGCAATTGACGCATGTCAGCGGCCGTGCGCGGCGCATCCGGCGCTATGACGACAGCCTCTCTCAACATGCCGAATGAGATGTCGGAGGCGATTACATTCGCGCCGGTATCCGCAAGAAATCGGGCGACGTGCCCTGGTCCACACCCCACATCGCAGATCGACCCCTTGCCCCGAGCGTCCTCCGCGAGACGCGCAAGCAGCATCCGATCCAGGGGCTTGCCGCGCAATTCATCCGCGATCCGGGCGGCATACGCCGGAGCAACGCGATCGTAGCTGTCCCCGAAAGAATTAGCAAAATGATCCACGGCGCGTCTTCAGCGCGGAAGTTGCGCGAAATCTGCTTTGACCGCGTCCAACAAGCCTGGCTTGACAAGCAGGTCCAAGGCCGTAAGCGCCATCGCTTTGGCGGCAACACGCATCCCCTCCTGACCGCGATCGGACCAGGCCGCCTCACGAAACTCGGGCGTGTGCCAGGCCACCGGGAAGTCGGCGATTTGGACCAGCGGATGGATCGCTGGCACGGCATGGCTGAGCGGGCCCATGTCCGTGCTGGCCGGCCCGTCCTTCTGAATCTCGGTCGAAGCCCAACCCAGACCGCGCAGCTTCTCGCCGTAAAGGTCCGCCATTACCCCATTCGATGCGACATGCTCCAGGGGCTTCATGGCCGTGAATTCAAGTCGCGCCCCCGTGGCCAGGGCAGCCGCCTCGGCGCATGCGCGGGCCTTGAGCACCAACTCGCGCACGTAAACCATGTCGCGCGCGCGGACGACATACTTCGCGCTTGCAAACTCGGGAACGATGTTGGCCGCCTGGCCGCCGTTCAGAATGATGCCATGCATCCGCGCGTCAGCCCGTACATGCTGGCGCAGGGCGTTTATGCCATTGAAGAACTGTATCAGCGCATCCAACGCATTGATGCCAGCCTCGGGGGCAGCCGCGGCGTGGCTCGCCCTGCCGTGATACGCGATTTCGATGGACGCCACGGCCAAAAACACGGGCCGGGTCACGGTCTCCATGGCCATATGGGTCATCAGCACGGCGTCAATGTGGGCAAAGACGCCCGCGTCGCGCATCGTGACTTTGCCGCCGCCACCCTCTTCAGCCGGCGTGCCGATGACGGCAATCTGCCCCGGCAGCCGGTCAATGACCCGATTCAGGGCAAAGCCGGCGGCAAGCGCCGAGGTCGCGATCAGATTGTGACCACAGGCGTGGCCGATCCCCGGCAGCGCGTCGTATTCGGCGATGAAGGCAATGGTCGGGCCGGCGATCCCGCCGCTCATCGCAACAAAGGCCGTCTCCAGGCCGCCTGCCCCGCGCTGGACTTCGAAGCCGCGTTCAGCCAGGGCGGTCGTAAGCGCCGCGGCGGCATAGCGCTCCTCGAACATGATCTCCGGATGGGCGTGGATGTCACGGCTCAACGCCACCATTCCAGCGTGATCCGCATCGATCGCTTCCAGGATTTCGCATTCGAGCGCGGCGTATTCCACATCAGTCATGCCGACATACCTCCCGGTCGCGCGCTGCGTTTCCAACATAGGCGACAACACCGCGCAAAAACGCGGCGTAGCGGCGATGAGCCATGCAGGACTCGAACCTGCGACACAGAGATTAAAAGTCTCCTGCTCTACCAACTGAGCTAATGGCCCGGAGGATTTTGATTCTATCGCACCTGCGCCGAGCTCCCGTCGGCTGGGGTCGTCTTCGTAATCCCGCGCAACCCTTGACAAAGAACATATGTTCTATTATGATTTGGTGACTAGAACACCTGTTCTAGAATCGTTCGGAGCCGTACTCACCCACGGGTGTCCGGAACCGGGCGAGGCGAGGCACGTATGTCGAGGCGATTAATGATGCGATTGAACACCGAATCGGACCAGATTGAAGCCGTCCTGCGGGACCGCAAGGCGCCAGCAAGCGTGGTGGGCGGGAAAGTGACGCCCGGATTTGTCGAGTTTCTGTTGCGGCCCTACCCGGGCACCAAAGTCAATCAACTCAAGGCGCTGAGGGCTGACATCGCGCTGGCGGTTGGGAGCGACGACGTGCGGATTGCGCAGCAAGGTCCGCATCTGGCGGTGCAGGTCTCACGGCCGTCGGAGTCGCGGCGTTCGGTCCGGTTGTCCGCGCTGATGGAAAAGCTGCCTGCCTATGCGGAACACACCGCCGTCCTGGGATTGTCCGAGGACGGGGCTCCCCTGATGGCGCGGCTGTCGGCCCCCGAGGTCGGCCATGTGCTGATTGCCGGCACCACCGGCTCGGGCAAGACACTCCTCGCCCAATCAATGGTATTGAGCCTGATTGCGCGAAACCGGCCGCGTCAACTTGGTTTGATCGTCATTGATCCGAAGCTGCGGGCCGACAACGCCTTTTCGCGGCATGTGGAGGAGCACTTGTTGCTTCCGGTCGCTCAGACGGCCCAGACGGCCGGAGACGCGCTTACGCGCGCTTGCGAGGTAATGGATATGCGGGTCATCGACGCAGCCCCGACGCCCCGGATCATCATCTTCATCGATGAGTTGGCAGATCTGTGCATGACGGGTGGCGCCGGGGTCGTTGATGCGTTGACTCGGATCGCCCAACGTGGCCGCGAGTCAGGATTGCACTTGATCGTTTGCACGCAGAAGCCATCGTCCAAGGCAATCGGGCCGGTATTGAAAGCCAACTTACCGCTTCGGCTGGTTGGAAAGGTGTCATCGTTGGAAGACGCGCGAACCGCGGCCGGCCTGCCGGCGACGGGCGCGGAACGACTAAATGGCCGCGGCGATTTCGTCGCCGTTACCGGCACACGGGTCATTCGCTTTCAAGCGGCCGAACCTGATGTGCTTGAGATCGGCCGACGTCGACCGATTTTCGCCGCCGCCGGGCCGGTTCCGTATCAACCTGGTCTTCTGGCCAGCCGTTAGGCGCAAAGTCACACAAGGAGCAAAATGGACAAATTCATCAAAACTTCCGCGCTCGCGCTGATCATCTTCGCGGTGGTCCTTGCTTTTGTTGTCGGAACCCGCATGGAGCAGGCGACCATCATCCTGTTGAGTGGCGCAGCGGTCGGGATACTGCTTTGCGCGCCATGCGCGGCGTTCATCACCTTTGCGGCGATGAAACGGCGCGAGGGCCCGGTTCGCGACGAGCGCATGCAGCGCTATACGGCTCCGCTGCCGCAGGAGCCACCCACCTTCTGGTCGCTTCCAAGTGGGCCGTATATGGTGGACGCCCGGCGCTTTGCGCCAGGTCTTCCCGCAGGAAATGGGGGCTATGCGGATATGGGCTATTCAATGCCTGCCCGGCGCAAGTTCTATGTGATCGGCGAGAGTGGCGAAGTGCGCGACGCAGATGGCGGTGACGACGCCTGAACCGTTGCGGCAGCTTGGTTGGCCAATCCGGCCGTCACACGCGCGGCTGGTGGGCTGGGTAGGGTGCCCGAGAAGGGCTGCCGAATCTTTTTTCGGAAGCGACAATCCCCCCCGGCTCTACCGGGGGTTGTCGTTTCCGAGGATCTTTTCGGCACTCTCGGCAGCCCAGCTAGAGCAGGATGAGTTCGGTCTGGGGCGTGCTGAGGTATTCAGCGCCTGACGCGGTCACGACGACGTTCTCTTCGAGGCCGAGATAGCCTATCCCGTCGACCATCGTGCCGAGTTCGATGGCATAGACGGCGCCCAACTCAACAGGCTTGTTTGGAAGGTCGCTGTACTTCGCCCAGCGCGGTCCGAGGATGCTTCCGCCATCATGGACGCGGCGTCCAACGTGGTGGGCAAAGGCGTGCATGAACTCCGGATATCCTCTTTCGACGAGGGTCGTGCGGGCGATGGCATCCACGTCCGCGCCGATGATGCCCGGCTTAATGGCCGCCCGCGCCGCTTCGAGCGCGGCGCGGCATGCCGCCCAGGCCCGTGTCACGGCGTCTGGAGCCTCGGTCTCGCCATCTCGCAGCACATACGCATCGCGTTGCAGGTCACTGCAGTAATCGTTGTAGCGCAAACCCATGTCGAGGTGCAGGATTTGTCCCGGCTGAATCACGAGTTCGGACGGGATGCCATGCCCTATTGATGAATCGGGTCCGGCGTTGACAATTGGGTCGGTCAAACGTTCCCATCCAAACTCGGCGCCCAGCGCGCTGGCGAATTCGCCTGCCCTGGTGTGGACTTCGATTTCGGTCATGCCGCGCAACGGCAGCGCGAAAAGCTGCGCGTAGAGCTGTTCAGTAAGGCTAATGGTGTGTCGGATGCGGCTGAGCTCGGCTGGCGACTTGCGCTCGCGCAGGCGCCGCGCGACATTTTCGGCGCTGGTGAATCGGCTTGGGTAAGGCGTGCCTGCGAGCAGGGTCGCCAGCTTGGCGTACATTCCGAACGTCAAGCCATCCGAGGCGGGGTCGCTCAGGGAATAATTCAACCCGATCGAGCCCGGATTCAATCGCTCGAGCGCTTTGCGCAGGTGCTCTTCAATGCTGGTGTCATACCCGATGACCTCATCCCATGCGCCGAGCTTGCGGACAGTGTCGGCATCGTATCGGCCCACAATGGCTATCTTGGTCCCATCGCGCGAAACAATGAGCGCGCTCACCCAGGTCAGCCCAAATCCAGTCAGGAGATCGAGCGCGGGGTCCATCACCTGTCCGGTCTCCCGCACAAAGGTGATCCAGCAGTCGAGGTTCTGTTCTGCGAGAAGCGCAACGGCCTGGTCGAGTTTTTCCTGGGTGATTGTGTTCATTTTTGGGTGATCCGTTCGAAAATACTGCTGAACTCCTCGTCCGAAAAGAAGCTGATGACGATCTGGCCACCTTTGCGTCCGCGCTTGAGCGACACCTTGGTTCCCAACGCATCCCGCAATTGCGCCTCATACTGCTGCGCGTCTTTCCAGTCTCGCGTCCGGGTCTGGGCAACGGCCCTCTTTGGGGCCGGCTTCTCGGCCATGCGCCGAACCAGCTCTTCAGTTTGACGCACATTCAGGCCCTGGCGCGTCACCGCTTCAAGGGCGACAAGTTGCTCAACCGCGGAGGGTAAACCCAACAGCGCCCGGGCGTGTCCCTCGCTGATGACGCCATTCATCAGGGCCGCCTGTGCCTGACCTGGAAGCTTGAGCAGGCGAACTGTATTGGTGACCGTGCTTCGGTTCTTGCCCACCCGTTCGGCAACCAACTCCTGTGTCAGGCCGAATTCGTTCATGAGCTGTTGGTAGGCGGCCGCCTCTTCAAGCGGGCTCAGGTCGCTGCGTTGGATGTTCTCGATCAGCGCGATCTCGAGCATCTGTTGTGGCGCGACATCCTTGATGATGACGGGCACATGGCTCAATCCCGCTATCTGGGAGGCGCGCCAGCGTCGCTCGCCTGCAATCAAGGTATATGGCGCGCCCGGTCCGCTCGTGCGGGTGACAATCAGCGGCTGAATGACACCATGCTCGCGGATGCTGGAGGCGAGCTCCTCGAGGTTCATCGCTTCGATGCCGCGCGACAGCCGAGGCTGATGCGGGTTTGCCCGGATCTCGTTGACGGCAATCTCGATTGTGCCTTTGGCAGCGACGGTTTCAGCGTCATGGCCACCAGGGATGAGGGCGTCAAGACCCCGTCCGAGTCCAATGGGTCTAGGCATGTGTCACCTCTGGAGCAGGAGCGGGCGTGGCCGAAGACGTGCCCTCGGTTTCGTCCCGGCGAATGATTTCCTCGGACAAGGCGGTATAGGCCCGCCCGCCCGGGGATGTTGGCGCGTAGGTCTGAATCGGCTGGCCATGGCTTGGCGCCTCGCTCAGCCGAACGTTGCGCGGAATGCGAGTGGCATAGACCTTTTCGCCGAAATATTTCACGGTCTCGGCGATGACCTGGTTGGACAGCGCCGTGCGCGCGTCATACATCGTCATGATCAGGCCTTGAATATCGACGTGAGGGTTGAGCCGTTGGCGGACCAGTTGGATGGTTCGCGTGAGCTGGGACAGGCCCTCCAACGCGAGATACTCGCATTGGACTGGAATAAGCACACCCGTCGCGGCCGTCAAGGCGTTGACGGTGAGCAGGCCGAGCGAGGGCGGGCAGTCAATCAGGATGTAGTCGAAACGCTCCGGGTCGCTGGCCAGCGCCTGACGCAGCCGATACTCGCGGGCCAGTTCGCCCACCAATTCGATCTCGGCGGCTGCAAGCCCGGGCGCGCTCGGGATGATCGACAGATTGAGGCGCAAATTCACCAGCGTCGCCTTGGCGATCGTGACATTCCCGAGCAGCACGTCATACGACGAAGCGGCGACCTTGTCTTTTGAGATCCCGAGACTGCTCGTCGCATTTCCCTGCGGATCCATATCGAGAAGCAGCGTTTTTTTGCCGCGCGCGGCCAGCGCAACAGCGAGGTTGACCGCGGTCGTGGTTTTCCCCACCCCGCCTTTCTGGTTGGCGATGGCGTAGATGCGACTCATGCTTCGGCGTCCGAGTTTAACCCAGCGCTGCAACGCGCGATATCGGCGGGCGTCGGGATGCCCTGCAGATTCGGCCGGGTGACGGATTGCGCGGCGATACAACAGGCATAAGCGCAGGCCGCAAGCGCAATTTGGCCCTGGCGCAAGGATACAAACAAGGTAGCCGCGAAGATGTCGCCCGCGCCGGTCGGCTCCACCTCCTGCACCTGAGGCGCGGCCACATGGTGGCGCTGGCCGTGCAGATACGCCTGGCATCCGCGCTCGCCGATGGTTACGACCAGCAGGCGCGTCTGCGCTGCCCAGGTCTCAGCCAGTGCCCAGTCCCCGCCAATGTCGTCAATGCTGCAGACCACGGCATCCGCTCGCGACAAGACACGCACAGCGTCGTCCCATGGCCCCGCGACCACATTGCCTTGCTCATCCCAGCGCCGCAACCAGCCCTGGGGCGTTACGCCCACAAACGACCCGCTGTCCATCACATCGACAATTCTGGGGTCGACCTCGTTGCAGACTGGCGCAAGATGGGCAATCTCCGCCCGCCGCAGAGTCGGCGTCAGATCGTCGGCCATCAACCGCCTGGATACGGGTCGCGTCACCTGGGTTCGGCGCCCTCCAGCGTAGCGATTCTCAAACTGGGTTGTCGTGGGTGTCGGAATGCGCAACACCTCAATATCCGGCAGGACCGAGGGCCAATCGAATTGCTCGCCGGCCGCGGTAAGGACCGTGACTTCCTCAACAAAGGACCGGGCCGCGCGCGCGGCGTACATCACTGTTCCACCCGGTGTGTTGCCGGCCGGCCAAACATCTTCGGTCACGTGGCCAATGGCGAGGTACTCAATCGGCGTCATCATCAGCCTCCAAAGGCGATTCGGCGCGGGCCCGCCTCGCCCGCGGCGCTGGCGTCCGAGACCAGCTCCCGCATCCGCGCGGCTACTGCTGCTTGAGCTTGATTACGACCTTGCGCGATGCGCCTTCGCCCTGGCTCTCGGTATAGATGCGATCGTCATCCCGCAGCGCCAGATGCACAAAGCGCCGCTCACTGGGCGGCATGGGTTCCAGCGTCACAGGGCGCCCGGAGGAAATCACCCGCTCCGCCATGCGCTGCGCCATTTGCATGATCCGACGTTCACGCGCCGCCTTGAACCCATCCGCGTCCACCGTAATGCGCAGGCCGGATTTGGCCTGATGCGCCCACATCGTCTGGATCATTGTCTGCAAAGCATTCAGCCCTTCGGACTGGTAGGTCAGCAGCATTTCCGCATCCGGTCCCGAAACATTTACATACAGAGACACCGAGTCATCGGACGCGCGAGGCTCCTGGATATTCGCCTCGACAACAACATCGAGACTCATCCGCTGGACAATGCCCTGGGCGATATCACGCGCCATTTCAGCGGCGCCCTCAGGCGCGGTCTCGGGCTGCTCGGACTCCGCCGAGCGTGGCGGACGAGCGGGTCGCGGCTCAGCCTGTCGCGGAAGCGGCGCACGTCGTAAGGGCCGGACATCGGGTTCCCGCCGCGCGGGCGGGGCCTGCTCAGCCGGCG
>JBDSIP010000177.1:0-3319 GCA_039917915.1 Thermoflexales bacterium | reverse complement strand
CCATCCTGCTGACCCAGGCGATCAATCACGCGACCGAGCATCGGGCCCAGATCATGGCGACCCTGACCCAATTGGGCATCCAGCCGCCCGATCTTGATGGCTGGACGTATTTCGGTTCGGTCGGCGCATAGGCTCACCCGAAGCAATGTCCCCCGCCCCGGTGTGCGCCGGGGCGGGGGACATTGCCCCCAAATCGCAGCGGGCTAGCGAATGCCGAGCAGTTCGACGTCAAAGGTCAGCCGCGCATTGGGCGGGATCACCCCGCCGGCCCCGTGCCGGCCGTAGCCCAGCTCGGAAGGAATGAGCAGTTTGCGTTTGCCCCCGACGCGCATCGAGGCGACCCCCTCATCCCAGCCTTTGATCACCTGGCCCACGCCGAGGGTGAATTCAAACGGGCTCTTGCGGTCGACCGAACTGTCGAACTTTGTCCCGTCGTCGAGATAGCCGCTGTAATGCACGATCACGATGTCGCCGCGCTTGGGCTGGGCCCCCGCGCCAACGACATCATCGGTGTATTCGAGTCCTGATTCCGTTTTCATAGGCGCGCATTCTCGCATGCAGGGGGCGGAGACTAAGCACTCTCGGAAAGGGATTGCAGGCGCAATTGTTCAGTGGCGGGTCGTTAGGACATGACTGTCTGCCGGTGGTGGCCAGATTGCGCCGGATTTGCGCCGCTTGGAGGACAATCGACCCATGGCACGCCAACTCACAGATACGACCGAACGGCTCAGCGCGATGGACCGCGAGTGGCAACTACTACACGGTCGACCACTTCAGAGAGCATCGGTTGATGATCAAGCGGGCGATGGGCCGAACTTCGACCGGTTGATCGGTTCCGAATCGACGGAGGAGAGTCCAATCCATGGCCAAACTCGTCATCTTTGGCGTGCCTGCGCATGGGCACGTGAATCCGACCCTGCCCGTCATCGCAGAGCTGGCCCGGCGCGGGCATCAAATCCTATACTGCAACGCGCCTTCGTTTGAGCAGGCGATCTCGCGTTCCGGCGCGGCCCTTGTCTCCTATCCCGACTCCGCTGCATCCGAAGCTGACTTTGCCAGGCGCGCCGATAACCTGGCCGGCGTTTCAGTCCATCTGTTACAGGAGACTTTGCGTCTGCTTCCGTTTACGTTGGACCTGCTCCGGCGGGAGCAGCCGGATTTGGTGATGTTTGATTCCCTGGCGTTGTGGGGGATGCAGGCGACCCTCCTGCACCCCGTTTCTTCGGTTGCCTCAATCACCACGCTCGTGCAGGAGGGAGTCCCGGGAATCGTGCACTGGCGCGACTATCCGCACCTGATTCGGCAGGCGCTTCCGCATCTGGCGACATTGCGGCGCCTTCGGAAGCAATTGGTCAATGCGTATGGAGCCCGCATCTTCCCGCGCCAGGCGATCTTTCCGTGTACCGGCGACCGGAACCTGGTGTATACCTCGCGCGCGTTTCAGCCTGACACGCCTTTTATCGACGACACCTTTCACTTCGTTGGGCCCTCGATTCTGGAAGCCAGCCGCGCTGAGACAGAGTTTCCCTGGGACGCCATGGAGCCGGGGCGCAAGAAGATCTATGTCTCGCTTGGCACCGTTTACACCGGCACTACCATGTTCTACCGCGCCGTCATCGACGCATTGGCCGGCCATCCCGCCCAGGTGATTCTCTCGATTGGCCGTCAGATGGACCTACGGGATCTTGGAGTTTTGCCCGACAACTTCATCGTTCGGCCCCATGTGCCGCAGTTGAAACTGTTGCAGAAGGTGGATTTGTTCGTCACGCACGGCGGGATGAACAGCGTGAACGAAGGCTTGAACTATGGGCTGCCGCTGGTCGTTGTGCCGCAGCAGCTTGAGCAGGCCCTCAACGGGCGGCAAGTGGCCCGGCAAGGCGCGGGCGTCGTGCTGGCCGATGCGCCCCCATACGGCCGTATCGATGCGGTGAACCTGCGCAGGACGGTTGACCGGGTGCTTATGGAGTCAGAGTTCAGGATCAATGCTGAGCGACTCAGTCGCTCGTTTCGCGAAGCGGGTGGCTACCAACGGGCGGCCGACCTGATTGCGTCAGCCATGGGTTAGCGCATCTGGAAAGCGGCACGGTGCGGCGACAATATCAACCCATGAACGACGATGACATTGGCCTGGCGCTGCAACTGGCACGGCTGGCTGACCGCCTGCGCGACATCTCAGCGCTCGGGTTGCGCTTCACAAAGAACAGCTATGACCGCGAGCACTTTCGAGCCGTCCAGGACGTTTCGCTCGCGTTGCTCGCGCTGGCGACGGGCCAATCGACGCTGGCACTGGAGCCCATCCGCGATGCCGTGCTCTCGCGGCCCACGCCCTTTGTGGGCGCGGACGCGGCCGTCATTGACGCCGATGGCCGCATCCTGCTCATCCAACGGGCTGACAACGGCTTGTGGGCGATGCCGGGCGGCGCGCTTGAGGTCGGTGAGACCCCGGCCGCGGGCGCCGAACGCGAGGCGTACGAAGAGACCGGTGTGCGCTGCCGGGCTGATGCGCTGATCGGGCTGTTTGACTCGCGGCTGTGCGGCTCGACGATCCCGCTTCATCTCTACCATGTGACGTTCCTGTGCATGCCGCTGGATGATTCCGAAATCGGCGCCGGATCGCACCGTCACGAAGTCCTCGATGTTGCCTGGTTTTCGGAATCCGCCTTGCCGGCGACGATCGACCCAGGCCATGTGACGCGTATCCCCGAGGCGTTTCGGGTCTGGCGCGGTGATCGCCAGGCGTTCTTCGACCCGGGCGCGTGACAGCGTGGACGAGACTTGCCCGGGCGTCGACGCAGCATGTGACGGGACGCGGGCCAGTCTGTTCGGCATGTCGCTACTGCGATCTCGGTAGAATGTCTCCAGCTTCCATGACCGCGACTCCAATCGCCCCCCGCTACAGCACGGCCGAGGAAATCGCCAATGGCATTACGCATGGCCTGGGCGTCGTCTTCTCCATCGCCGGGCTGGCGGTCCTCACCTCATTTGCCAGCGTGTTCGGCACAGTCTGGCATATCGTCGCGTGCAGCATCTACGGGGTCACTCAGATCCTGATGTATACCGCCTCGACGCTCTATCACAGCATCCCCGTCCCGCGCGCCAAGAAGTTCCTGCGGCTGCTCGATCATTCGGCCATCTACCTGCTCATCGCCGGCACCTACACGCCGTTTGCCCTGGTCAACCTGCGCGGACCGTGGGGCTGGTCGATCCTGATCGCGATCTGGGGGCTGGCCATTGCCGGCATCGCCCTGCAGTCGAAGCTGATCCGGCTCACAAAGCTGGTGACGGCCCTGCCGTATGTGGCGATGGGCTGGGTGGCCGT
>JBDSIP010000176.1:0-3528 GCA_039917915.1 Thermoflexales bacterium | reverse complement strand
CCATCGCGCGCGGGATTGCCCTGCCGTTCAGCCGGCCGTTTACCCGCGTGTTTGTGCGCGAGGCGCGCACCCTGCGCGAGTTCGACGTCCGCTGGCAGCCGGCCGTGCTGGGCCGGCGCGATCTGCGCGACCCGAGCAAAAATCGGCTGCTGGCGGTGGACCTTGAAGGGATGGAACCCCTGCCGTCGGTGTCGCGCCACCATGCCGCGATCACCGAGGAAACTGGCTCGATCTACATCGAGGCCATCACCGAGCGCAACCCGGTGCTCCTGAACGGCCAGCGCGTGCCACCCGGCGCGCGCCGGGTGCTGAGCGCCGGCGACACGATCAAGCTCGGCGATTTCGTGCTGAACTTCTACGTCGTGGCGTAGAACGCGATCGATTGGCGAGAACACACGCCCCGCGCTTCGCGCGGGGCGTGTGTTCTCGCCGGACGTTCTCTGCAGAGCTTCTAGATCTGGACCCGTGTCCGGTCATCGCCTTGCCCATAGCTCGGAGCCGGGGGCATGTAGCCAGACCCGCCCAGATTGAACACAAGCCGAACGCCGTGCCGGGCAATGTCACCCAGGGTGATCTCATCGCTGTTCTGCAGGGGATAGGCCTGGTTGGGGGTCAGCGGTCGCGCGCCAATTCGACTGCCGTTGGACGAACCCAAGTCGGTCAGGCGATAGGTCCCAGATCCGTCCCGGGTGATTCGCGCGTGAATTCGGCTGATCGAGCTTTCCTGGCCGGCATAGAACTGCAGATCCGCCTGTTCGCCCCGCCCGAGGGTCTGATCCGGCTTGTCCAGCGCGAGGTGACGGCCCTGCAGCTCGGGCGGGCCCTCCGCCACCATCAGCGTTGCGCCGCCGGGGGCCGGCCCCGAAGCCGAGACACGCATGGGCGGGGGCGCCGGGCGCGCCGCGCGACCGCGTCGGGCGACAACCAACACCACCACCCCCACCGCCAGCCCAAGCACGATCGCAGCGGCCATCAACGCAACGATGCCCGCATCGCTCTCCAGCAGGCCCTTAGGCGGCGGAGTCGGCGTCGGCGAGGGCTCGGGCGGACGCAGCACTTCGATCACGATGCGATCCTGGTTGGATGCTTCAATCCCCAGCGAATCCTTGATCCGCACCCCGATCGTGACGTTGTTGGTCCCGGGCGTCGTGATGTCGGAGAGGTCAACCGTGAAGTCGACCTTCGACGCGCCGGGCTGAAACTGGGTTTGGGTACTCTTCACCACATTGTTGACCAGCAGGCGCGCCTCGACCAACGGCCGGATCAGCCCGTCAGTGTAGGTGATCGACGCCGACACCTTGAGCGTTAGCGGATCGTACTGCGGGTTCGACTGCGACGATCCCGGGCGGGCCTCGCGGCGCACGACGGCTGTCGGCAAACCATCCAGACGAAGGACCGCAGACTGCGGCTTGGCCGTGAACGTGCCGGTGCGCCCGGCATTCGGCTTTTCCGGGCCGCCGACGGTGATCGTGCGGGCAGTGGTATCGCCGGAGGTTGAGACGTAACTCACCGAATAGGCCAGACGCTGCGCAGCGATCGTCCGATACACGTCGTCGACGACGGTCTCAACCGTGTTGCTCGAGATCGAGGCGTACTTGCCAAATGACCCGACCGCCATGACCTCAAGGGGCGGCTTGTTGAACTGCTGCGCATTTGTCTGCAGCGCATAAATGCTGATGAACTTGTCCTTCGCCTGGGCGGCCAGATTTGTGGCGAAGCTTGTCGCCGTTGCCAGGGGCGGATCCTCGATGTAGTTGGTGATAAAGACGATGGCGGCGGGCTGCCCGCCTGCCTCCGGAATGGCATCCCCGATTTCCTTGATCGCGACTGAGGCCGCGTCAAGTCCTTTGGTCAACCCGCCCTTGCTGTTCTCGAATTGATAGATCGAGATGAAGTTCGAGAACTCGCTGGCCTTGCTCGTCAAATTGAGCCGCGGCACGGTCCGATCGTTGTTGACCGGGATGTTCTCGCGCACAAGCACTTTGACCCGATCGCGCCCATCGCGAAAGAAGCCGCCGTCGATGAGCCGGTTCATGACTTTGCGCATCGCGCCCAGGCTGAAGGCGCTGAAGTTGTTGTACACGGCGTTGGCGCCCTGGTCGACGACGAAGAAGATCGTCATCTGGCCGTCATCGCGCGGCGTCACCGAGACATTGGTCGTCGGCACCTGCTTGCCGTTTTCGAACACGGGAACATTCGCGTTTGTCAGCCCGGTCAGGACCTTGTTGTTCAGGTCGACCGCGCGCAGACGAAACGTCACGTTGGGAAACTTCGTGGCATCGACGTCGTCGACGAAGTAAGTCGCCGGCGATTGCGCCGGAAGCGGCTGCGTGGTGCCTGCAAGCGTTGCCAAAAGCGCTGCCAACGCGGAGATTCGAACCAAGGATACGGCGCGAGACGACCGGCCTGCGCGCGCTATTATTTCAACCATGACAGAATTGTTTTACCACAGATTGCGGCGAATCGCCTTCGGCGCGAACATTATTTCCGGGGTGCTGAGTCGCATCCGCGTCAGCATCCATTAGTGTATCCGGGACGCCGAGATACGCAACCAGCAGCCGTGGGAAAAGGCACGCAGGACATCGCGTCGTGCAGGGCGCCGTTCACGGCTTCACGCGCCTGGATTTGAGTGAACGTCGGTCAACCCCGAAGGTTTGGCGACGGCAAGGTCATTAGCAACGCTGTCGAAGGTCGCGCCGCAGGCCTACTTTCCAAACGCAAACGTCCCTAAACTCCGCTCACGACGCTTGAGCAAAGGGAGAACCGGAATCCGTCACGTGACTTTGCAGGAGCCATGCCCTCATTCATAATTCACTCAGGGCCGCTCCCACGCGCGTTCGGTCAGGTAGAGTGCCGTCCTTTCTGGAGGAAGCCTATGAAACGAGTTCTCGGTCGGATAGCCTTGATCGCAGGCGGATTGGTGGCAGCGCTCGTCTTGTTGCTCGCCGGGATGGTTCTCGTTGATGGACTTTTTGGGCCAGGCCGCCTGGATGCCATCACCAATACGCGCATCCCGAACCCGCGCGGCCCGGAAGTCCGGGCCTTCGTGGCGCGACCCGCCGCGCCCGGAAAGTACCCGGCGGTCATCATGCTTCACGAGTTCTGGGGACTGACCTCGGAGATGACCGGCAAGGCCCGCGCCCTCGCGGATGAAGGTTACATCGTCATCGCCCCGGATGTCTATCGCGGCGGCGCAACTGGATTGGTGCCGCGCGCAATCTTCCAGGTCATCAGCAATCCCCCCGCTCAAATCGACACGGATCTCGACGCCGTGTATGCCTGGGCCTCCAGCCAACCCGACGTGCGGGTCGATCGGGTTGGGATGATGGGCTTCTGCGCCGGCGGCGCGAACTCACTTCGCTATAGCCTTGGGAATGGCAAACTCACCGCCACCATCGTCCTGTATGGCCAGGTCGTCACCGATCCGCAGCGGCTGAAATCATTGTCGGGCTCAGTCCTTGGGATCTTTGGCGAAGCTGACGCCTCGATTCCGCTCGACGGCGTGCGCGCTTTCGAGCGCGGTCTCAA
>JBDSIP010000175.1:0-4296 GCA_039917915.1 Thermoflexales bacterium | reverse complement strand
ACGCCGGGGCGGGGAATGCCGGTCCCGGGTGGAATTCCTTGAGTGCCTCTCATCGAGACGAAGGAGGAAACATGGCGCTTCCGGATATGGTCGGCATGGTGGTGGCGGATATGGCCGCCGCGTTGCGCTTCTACCGCCTGATCGGCCTGGACATTCCGCCGGGGGCGGAGGCCGAGTCGCACGTCGACTTCACCACGCCGAATGGCTATCGCCTGGCCTGGGATACCGAGGCCCTGGTGCGCAGTTTCAACCCGGCCTGGCACGCGCCCACGGGCAGCCGGGTGGGGCTGGCCTTCAAGTGCGCGAACCCGGCCGAGGTTGATGCCTTGTACGCGGCCGTAATCGCTGCCGGGTATCGTGGTGTGAAACAGCCCTGGGATGCCTTCTGGGGACAGCGCTACGCGATTGTCGACGACGCGGATGGCAATCACGTCGATTTGTTTGCGGCGCTATGAGCGATCCAATCGCCCCCATGCGAGCCGAGCGCGTCTTTGTCGCGTGCGAGCCCGACACCCTCGTCAGCGCCCGTGTCGCCCGGGCAACGGTTTTGTTCGGCGGCTTCGAAGGCGATAAGCACGCCGGTTGGACACGCCGCGCCGACGCGCGCGTGCCTTGGTACCGGCGGGGCACGATCATCCGCAACGAGCGGCAGGTCTCGATCGTGTCGAGCGAGGAGCTTGCTCGGATCGCGCTGGCGCTGGGCGTGTCCGAGGTGCGGGCCGAGTGGCTGGGCGCGAATCTCGAGCTGTCGGGCGTGCCCGCCTTGACGTTGGTCGCGCCGCGGACGAGGATGGTTTTCTCCAGCGGGGCCGTTCTCACGGTCGAGGGCGAGAACATGCCGTGCCGTGGTCCTGGACGCGCGATTCAGCAGGCGCTGGGTGTTCAGGGCCTTGAGACACGTTTTCCAAAGGCGGCTCTGCGCTTGCGCGGCATTATCGCCACGGTCGAGTTGCCCGGGGTGATCGCCGAGGGAGACGCGGTCACCCTGGTGGTTTGACTTTGTAGGTGAGAAATCCGATCCGGTCGGTCTCGTCCGTGTCGCTGATGAACATGGCGAGCTGGTAGCTTTCGAACGCCAGATTGGGCGCGATGCGCGCGTGGTCGCGCATCAACCGCGGGATATCGGCGGCTTTCATATCCTCGTCGTCCAGGAGCGCCAATGTCATGTGGAAGCGAAACAGCGGGCCGTCAAATGCCGCGGGCGCGCTTCCCAGCAGCGCTTGAAGCCCAGAGTTGAGTTGTTGATGCAGCGCGCGCAGCTCTGCCGACTCGCGCGCGGCCAGCCAGAGCACAGCCGGATAGGTGGGCGACGACTGCTGTTCGAGCTCATCGAGGTGGATCGTGAACGGCTGGGTGCCGGCGGTGAAGGCATCGAAGAACGTCTCGAGGGCTGCCAGGGCCGCATCTTCGACTTCAAAGGGCTGCTTTAGCGAGACGTGCCACGGGTGCCTCGCAGCGCGCAGCCCGATCCGGTATTGCCGGTGCAGGCCCCAGACGAGCCGGCTGATCGTGTTGCGGGTTGAAAGATCGGGCAGAATCGAAATGTTGACCCTCATGTGTTTTCCTTTCGTGAACCCAGTGTAAGCCAACCTCTATAACGCGCGCTGTCCCGAGTCGAATGCGCGGACTTGCGTGAAATCCGGTTTGCGGAACGCGTTTGCCCCCGGTAATGCCGCGAGATATCGTTTCCGATCAGGCCTCTATGACGCCTGCTTTGCCAACCAGCCCAGGATGAGGGTGTTGACTTCGGCCGCGCGCTCGAGCACCGCCACGTGTCCAGCGTTTGGGATGAGGTGGAACTCCGACCCGGGGACGGCGCGGTGAATCTCCTCGACGTGGGCGCGGATCTTGAGGATTTCGCGTTCGGCCGCGACGACACAGGTGGGCGTCTTGAGCATGGGCAACTCGGCGCTGATGTCATAGCGCTGAAAACACTCGAGCAGCCGCACGGCCGCTTTCAAGTCGAGCGTTGCGTAGCGCTGCAGCGCCGCAGGCACCAGGTCGGTTCGCTCCGCCAGAAAGCGCTCGGAGTACACGTCCGCGTGGACAAGCCGGAAAAACAGCTCGCCGTCGCCGAGCAGCGCGGCAAGGCGCCAGCGCTCGAACATCGCCGCCGAGAGCGCGTCACTCTTCGCGATCGAGCAGATCGCCATCGCGCTTCGGGTGCGGGCCGGGTGGCGCAGGCCCATGATCAGACTGATCGAGCCGCCGTAAGAGGTCCCGACCATGTGCGCGTGTTCGATGTCAAGCGCATCCATCAGCGCCGCCAGATCATCGGCGTGAAGCGCCATCGTGTATTCCATGTCGGGGTGCTCGCTCTGCCCCTGGCCGCGCATATCCCAGGCCAGCACGCGATAACGCTTTCGGAGATCTACGACCTGGAACGCCCACGAGGCCGCGCTCATGAAGATGCCATTGTTGAGGATGACGACATCGCCCATTTCGGGGCCATGCCATTCGTAGTAAAGGTTGATGCCGTTCACGTGCAGGTAGGGCATGCTGGACTCCGTCACGGCGGAGTATAGGCCCGCCAGCAACTCGGAATACTGCGCGACGTTGAGCGCATTTCCCGAGTGCGGCGCCTCGTGCTTGCACCTAGTGGCGTAACTTCTTGACGCGGCGGGCAAGCCGTGCGCGACCTTGTTTCTCGCGGACGCCTCGGTCATCCGGCGCTCAGCCGATGGCGCGCCGCACGCGCTGAAGGAAATGATGGGGGCGGCTGTCATTATTCGAGCGACAGTCAAATCCAGATTGACGTACAATCACTGAAATGACAACCACGGTGATGCAATCCAGCCGAATCGGCCGGCGGGGGCAGTTGGTCCTGCCCAGAGATGTGCGCCTGCTGCTCCATCTCTCCGAAGGCGACAGCGTCCTGTTTGTGCGACGCGGCGATGAGGTCGTGCTCAAACCGATCACCATGACGGCGCTGGATCTCGAAGGCTCGATCCCCGTGGATTTGCCGCAGGACTTCAACGCGATTCGCAAAACAGTGATGGAGGAACGTGGCAAAGAAACTGCGCGACGCGGCAGGTAGACCGCGGGTCTTTGCCGACACCAATCTCTTCCTGCGCTTTCTGACCCGGGATGTCCCGGCCCAGGCGACGGAGGTGCGCCACCTGTTTGAGCGCGCGGCGCGCGGTGAGATCACGCTGATCTGCAATGCAATGGTCATTGCGGAGATCGTCTGGACCCTGACCTCGATCTACAAACTCGCCCGGATCGATATCGCCGAGAAGGTCCTGGCGATCTTGAACACGCCCGGCCTGGAAGTCGAGTCGGCCCGTTTGCTGTCTCAGGCGGTCACGGACTTCGCCGAGCGCAACGTTGATTTCATCGACGCCTACAACGCCGCCTGGAGCGTGGTCAATGGACTCGACGCGATCTGCACCTTTGATCGCAAGCATTTTCAGCGCCTCGCTGGCTCGCCCGCCAGAGAGCCGGGAAGACTTTGACGGCGCGCGGTGCGCAAAACTGCCCCAATGATTCGCGAGAAGAAGCACCGATTGCCCCGCGCGGCCTTTTGCGGTAATGTCCTCGTGGCGTTTACGGCGTGCGTTGCTGAAAGCCGCCGGTTATTTACGCTTGCCAATGCTGATGTTGTGGCGGCGTTTGTGTCGCATCTCAGAAGATCCGCAGCGGCGACCCATTGCGAGGTTCCCGCGTATTGCTTTATGCCCAACCATGCCCACGTTCTGATTCAAGGCGCTGACGGCCTGGCAGATACGTGGCAGGCCATGACCCTCTTCAAGCAACTGAGCGGATTTTGGCTTGGCCGGCGTTCAGAGGTTCAGTGCGTCTGGCAGAAGGACTTCTACGATCATGTGACGCGCAGCAGTCGGGATGTCGGATCGCAGGCCCGTTACATCGTCAACAACCCAGTCCGGGCTGGGCTTGTCGCCCGATGGGACGAATATCCCTATTCGGGCGCATTCCCGCACGACTTGCGGGACATCCTCGCGTCTGCGCCCTCAGCGTAAAAAGTGGTGCGCAAATGTAGGCGCAGCCTTCAGGCTGCGCGCTCGTTGGCAACCCGGCTTGCATGGCGCAACCTGAAGGCTTCGCCTACAACGTTATGCGAGTGAGGATGCGGCTTGCGGTCGCGCGGTAAGGGAGAAAGTAGGCGCAGCCTTTAGGCTGCGCACTCGTTGGTAACCCGGCTTGCATGGCGCAGCCTGAAGGCTCCGCCTACAACGTTATGCGAGTGAGGATGCGGCTTGCGGTCGCGCGGCAAGGGAGAAGGTAGGCGCAGCCTTTAGGCTGCGCACTCGTTGGCAACCCGGCTTGCATGGCGCA
>JBDSIP010000174.1:0-5625 GCA_039917915.1 Thermoflexales bacterium | reverse complement strand
TGAGCAGCGTTCGGGCCGGAGTCCGGACACCCAGTCGCGGCACCATCTTCCCGAAGATGGACCCGCGTCGACACTCCGTCAAACGCCTGGGTCTGGCCGTCCTGGTGGACTTCGCTGCGCTCACGCCCGCGCCGTTTCTGGCTGCCCTTTCCCCTGAAAGCGGTCCGTAACAGCTCAGAAACTGGCGCCGCTATGCCGCGGCCATGAGACACGGCCAACGCTCGGGCGAGCCTCGGTAGAGACCCTTCGCTTCGCTCAGGGTGACAGGCCGCACGTCGCCGCGCGCCGGTTTCTGCCTGCCCCTTCGGCCCGGGGCGGTACGAAACTCAGGGTGACAGGCCCGACGTCGCCGCGCGCCGGTTTCTGCATGTCCCTTCGGCCGGGGCGGTAGAAACACAGGATGGCATGGCGGTAGTTTTCCCCGCCCACCGGGGCTATACGTAACCGCTTACGCGTTTAGCAGAGATGTAGCAATATCCGGCGGCGCGTGGTGAGAAACTCAGGCACACTGCAAATCCTGTTACCCCTTCAGACGATCCGTCCCCTCCAATCATGGTCACCAATCGCGATGTCGCCCGCAAAGCCGGGGTGAGTCTTGCCACCGTCTCTCACGTCGTGAACAGCACGCGCCCGGTAAGCGCGCACACGCGCAAGAAGGTCGAGCGTGTCATCAAGACGCTTGGCTATCACCCCAATGCCCTCGCCCGCAGTCTCGCCACCCACACCACCCGCACCATCGGGCTGATGGTGGGGAGCATTACGCTGCCGTTGACCGCCCATCTCTATCGGGCGCTCGAACGCGCGCTTCGCGCGCGCGACTACACCCTCGTATTGCGCAATATCGACGAAGACCCCGCCCGCGAGGCGGAGTGTTTGGAGGAGTTCATGAGCCGCCGAGTGGACGGCATCCTCCTCTTTCCATCGGGCAAGCCCTTGCCGCAGCATACGGCGTGCGTCGCCGCGGGAATCCCGTTGGTCTTCCTCAATCGCCGGCCCAGGGGCATCCACGGGCCGCTGATCGAGCTGGACGATCCGCGCGCCTGCGAGGAGGCGACCGAATACCTCATCGGCCTCGGCCACCGGCGGATCACGCTGGTCAATCGGGATGTCCATTTCGCCCCCTTCACCAACCGCGAGCGCGGCTATCGGCGGGCGATGGCGCGGCATGGCGCGCAGCCCCAGGTGGCCTATGTTCCCGGCCAAATCGACGAGAGCGAGCCGGCCGCCGAGAAGGTTGTGGGCCAGCTGCTCTCAAATGGGACTCGGCCGACCGCCATCATCGCTGCCAGCCACGCCGTCTCAATCGGGTTGCTCGAGGGCATTCGAGCCTGCGGCCTTTCCTGCCCGCGCGATCTGTCGGTAATCTGTTTTGACGATTCACCCTGGTCCCGGTTCGTGGAGCCGCCCCTGAGTGTGATGATGCATCCGACAGAAGCCGTCAGCGTCGCAGCCGTCGAGACCATTCTGGCGGAAATCGCCGCGGGCGCAAGGCCTCACAAGGCCGGTATCCAGAGATTTCATGCGAAATTTGTCGAGCGCGCCAGTTGCGCGCCGCCACCTCTGCGCTACGGCAAGCCTTAAAAACCACTCAGGAAGAATCAAGCCCCTGTGCTACTATCGGCAGACCCTTCAGCCGGGTTAAGTTGAACGAGTCCGGGAGGAACTGCCATGAACAACCGCTCCTTTTTGCGCGGCGCCATCGTCGTCCTGGCGCTGATCACCATCGTCATCCACCTCACCCGGATCAGCTCGGGCATTGCGTTCCTCCTCAACGCGATTGGCTTTCTGGTCCTCGCGTCAGCCGTCGTTTTTGAATTCCCGTTTCTGGCCGGACGGCGACGGCTCGTTCAGTACGCCCTGATGGCCTTCACGGTGGTCACCATCCTGGCCTGGGTGGCCATCGGCGACAAGAGCCTTCCGGATGGACTGATTGGTTACATCGCCAAGATCGATGAACTGCTCCTGCTGGCGGCCGTGTTTCAGTATAGCCGGCTGACCAAGACCGCCTGAGGCCGCAGCGCGCCATGGCCGATCCGCTCATATTGACGCGTCAGGCGCTTGCTCGCATCCCAACCGATGTCGGCGAGTTCAACCTCTGCTTGTATTCCAATAATCAGGACGCCAAAGAACACCTCGCCCTCGTCATGGGCGATGCGCATGGCAAAGCCGATCTGCTGGTCCGGATTCACTCCGAGTGCTTCACCGGTGATGTGCTAGGCTCGCGGCGCTGCGATTGCGGACCGCAACTGCGCCTGGCCATGGAGCTCGTCGCGGCCGCCGGCCACGGCATGATCGTCTACCTGCGCCAGGAGGGCCGGGGTATCGGCCTGCAGAACAAATTGCGCGCCTACAACCTGCAAGACCAGGGCTATGACACGGTCGATGCCAACTTGTTGCTTGGTCATCAGGCTGACGAGCGCGACTACACCGCCGCCGCGCTGGTCCTCGCAGACTGGCAGGTCGAATCGATCCGGCTCATGACCAACAACCCGGACAAGATCGACAGCCTGCGCCAGCTCGGGGTAAATGTCACCGCGCGGTTGCCGCTCCAGGTCGGAGAGAACGACGAGAATGCGCAATATCTCAAGACCAAGGTCGAGCGCATGCGGCACATCCTCAACCTGCCCTGAGCCATGGCGCAGCGCCGGCCTTTCGTCACAGTTGCTTTTGCCCAGAGCATCGACGGCAGCCTCGCCGCCGAGCCCGGCAAACCCTTGCCGTTGAGCGGACCTGAGTCGTCGGCCTACACCCACCGTTTGCGGGCCGCCCACGACGCCATTCTGGTGGGGATTGGGACCGTGCTCGCGGACAACCCGCGCCTGACCGTCCGGCTGGCCGCCGGTCCGCATCCGCAGCCCATCGTCGTTGACAGCCGGCTGCGTTTTCCGGATGGCGCGGCGCTCCTGGCGCACCCTGCCCATCCCGTCTGGATCGCCACGACGGCGGCAGCCCCGCAGGATCGCCTGCGTGCGTTGTGTTTGGCTGGCGCGTTGGCGTTTGCATTTCCGGCCGATCCAAATGGACACGTTTCACTGCCGGATCTGCTCGACGAACTCGGCGCGCGCGGCATTCAACGCCTGATGGTCGAGGGCGGGGCCGCCGTTATCACCGCCTTCCTCAGCCAGGGCCTGGCCGACCGCCTGAGCGTCACGATTGCGCCCCAGCTTGTGGGCGGCGTGCGCGCGCTGCAAAGCGCGCTCAATGCGCCACTACGCAACCCGGTATGGCGAATGTCAGGCACGGATGTCATCCTCGACGCGCGCCTGTCCGAGCGGGAGGACCCATGACCCGCCAAAGCCTGTGGTTTGATGCCCCTCGGCACGTCACCGTGCGCGAAGAAATATTGCCCGCGCCCGCCGGGGGCGGCGTCCGGGTGAAGACCCACGCTTCGGCCATCAGCCAAGGCACCGAGATGCTGATCTACCGCGGCGAGTTTCCCGAGGGCATGGCCGCCGACGAAGGCATCACCGCGCTGGCCGGGGCCCTGGCCTATCCGCTAAAGTACGGCTATTCAACCGTTGGACAGATCGAGGCGCTGGGCGCCGGGGTAGCGCCGGAATGGCTGGGCCGCTGGGTGTTCGCCTTTCATCCGCACGAGAGCAGCTTCGTCGCGCCCCTGGCAAGCCTGCTGCCCATCCCGTCCGGCATCGCCCCGGAGGATGCCCTATTCCTGCCCAATACCGAGACCGCTGTGAATTTCCTGCTCGACGGCGCGCCCTTGATCGGCGAGCAGGTGGCGGTGTTTGGGCAGGGCGTTGTCGGCCTGCTCACCACCGCCTTGCTGGCCCGCCTGCCGCTTGGGAACCTGATCACCTTCGACCGCCTCGCCAACCGCCGGGCGGCTTCGCTGGCGATGGGAGCCCGGGCCAGCCTGGACCCGGTCGACGCCAACGGGGCGGCCCGTCTGCGCGCGCTGCTCGGCGCCGGCGGGTACGAAGGGGCGGATCTAGTCTATGAGCTTAGCGGCGCTCCGGCCGCCCTCGACCAGGCGATCGCGGCGGCCGGCTTCAGCGGCCGGGTCGTGATGGGCTCGTGGTACGGCCGCAAGCGCGCCTCGCTCGATCTGGGCGGGCGCTTTCATCGCGCCCGGATCCGCCTGATCAGCAGCCAGGTCAGCAGCCTGACCCCCGAGCTGCACGGGCGCTGGACCAAGGCCCGCCGCTTGGGCGTTGCCTGGGAGCGCCTGCGCGAGCTGCGCCCATCGCAACTCATCACCCACCGTTATCCTTTTGCCCATGCGGCGCAGGCCTACGCCCAGGTCGACCTGCGCCCGGCTGAGACGCTGCAGGTCATCCTTGCCCATCCCGCCTGACCGGCGGCCACCGGAGACAGCATGTATTCAGTCGCAGTTCAACGCAAATTTGTCGCCCAGCATTTCCTGATCGGCGGCGACTGGGGCGCGGAGAACCATAAACATTCGCACGCCTATGCCATCGAGCTCATCCTGACCGGAGACAAGCTGGACGAGCACGGCTATCTGGTAGACATCGTCGACATCGAGCATCATCTCGACGGGCTGGTCGCCTACTACCGCGACCGCACTCTAAATGAGTTGCCCGAGTTCGTTGGGCTTAACCCCAGCATCGAGCATTTCGCGCGAATCCTGTGCGCGACGCTGGCCGCGCGGCTGAAGGCGAACACGCTGACCGCGATGACGGTCAAGCTGTGGGAGACCGATATCGCCTGGGCGTCGTATACCCTGGCCCTGACCTGACGATGCGGATCGGGCTGGTCATCTACGGCGCGCTCGAGACCCGGTCGGGCGGCTATCTCTACGATCGCCGGCTGGTCGCCTACCTGCGCGCGGCCGGCGACGAGGTCGAGATCCTGTCCCTGCCCTGGCGGAACTACACGGCGCATCTGGGCGATTCGCTCTCGCGATCGTGGGCGGCCCGCCTGCGCGCGGCCCGTTTCGATGTATTGCTGGAAGACGAGTTGAACCATCCCTCGCTGCTGCGCGCGCCGGGCCTGGTCCCGCGTGAAACACGCCGGGTCAGCATTGTCCACCACCTGCGCTGCAGCGAACGCCGGCCGGCCTGGCAGAACGGGCTGTATCGCGCAATCGAGACGCGCTACCTGCGCGGCGTCCAGGATTTCATCTTCAACAGCCAGACCACCCGGGCGAGCGTCGAGGCCTTGATCGGGCCGGCCGCCCGCGCGGTGGTAGCGGTGCCTGCCGGTGATCGTTGGACGAACCTGCCGACGGAGGAGGCTGTCGCGTCCCGCGCGATGACGCCCGGGCCATTGCGCGTGATCGCGGTCGGGAACGTCATCGCGCGCAAGGGGTTTCACGCCCTGATCGGCGGCCTTGCGTTGTTGCCGCGCGATGGCTGGCGCCTGCGCATCTGCGGCCGGCTGGATGCTGAGCCCGACTACGCTCAACGCCTGCGCGCTCAGATCGAACGACTGGGGCTGGGTGAGCAGATTACGTTGGAGGGCGAACTGGGCGATGCGGCCCTGGCTGAGGCCTTCGCCGCCAGCGATGTACTGGGCGTGCCTTCGAGCTACGAGGGCTACGGGATTGTGTATATCGAGGGGATGGGCTTTGGCCTGCCTGCCCTGGCCGGCGCAGCCGGCGCGGCGGGAGAACTCATCACCCCTGGCAGGGACGGCTGGCTCGTGCCG
>JBDSIP010000173.1:0-9824 GCA_039917915.1 Thermoflexales bacterium | reverse complement strand
CGAAATGAAGCCAGAGGTAACTGTTCGGGCCGAAAACAACATTCGGCGAGAGCATAATCCCCGCGCGAAGCGCGGGGATTATGCTCTCGCCCCTCCCTTTTTAGGATGACTTCCAGAGTGGGCTGAGCAATTACCACCGGAGGGATAATGACGCATGACAGAAATGCCCACACGCAGATGAATAATATGTCAAACCACTGGCTCGCCCCCCACCCCCTCCCGCTCGTGCTCGGCCATCGCGGCGCCTGCGCCCACGCCCCCGAGAACACCCTGTCATCGTTCCGTCTTGCCCGCGAGCAGCGCGCCGACGGGATCGAGTTCGACGCCAAACGCTGCGCCAGTGGCGAGGTCGTCATCATGCACGACGTCGGCGTCGACCGCACCACTAACGGCCACGGCGACGTCCATGCCCTGACCCTGGCCGAGCTGCGCGCTCTCGACGCGGGCGGCGGCCAGCCTGTGCCAACCCTCGACGAGGTCTTCGAGGAGGTCGGCCAGGATGTGTTGATGAACATCGAGGTCACCAACTACAACACCCGCAACGACGGGCTGGAAGAGGCCATCGTCGACGTCATCAAACGTCACGCCATCGAGGAGAGGGTGATGTTCTCGTCGTTCAATCCGTTCTCGCTGCGCAAGCTGGCCGGGCTGGCCCCGCAGATCCCCGGCGGGATCCTCTATCACCCGCGCATGCCGGTCTGGCTGCGCAATGTCTGGCTGGCGCCGTTCATCCCGCATGCTTTCCTCCACCCCGAGAAGTCCATGGTGACGAAAGCCGAGACCGCGGCCCTGCGCAAACGCGGGATCGGGGTCAACACCTGGACGGTAAACGAGCCGGCCGACATCATCCGGGTGACCGAGGCGGGCGTCAACGCGATCATGGGCGACTCGCCGGCCACGATCCGTACAACGCTGGGAATCTAGTCAATGCTCACCCGCCATGCCGATTCGGCCGGCTTCCTGGCCGCCGCCCGGCCCGCCCTCGAGATCGAAGAAGCGGCGAACAATCTGATCCTCGGCCTGCCGCTGCGGCTCCTGCGCCAGCCGGAAACAGTCGCGACGCCGCCTTACTTCGCCACCGTCGCCCGCGACGGGCGGCTGGCCGCCGCCGCGGTGATGACCCCGCCGTACAACGCGATTGTGTGGGCCGCTCAGCCCGGCGCGCAGGCGGAGCTCGGCCTGATCGCCGACGATCTGTATCGCGATCGTTGGCCCGTGCCCGGCGTTGGCGCCCGCGCGCCCGCGGCCGAAGAGTTCTGCGAAGCGTGGCAGGCCCGCGCCGGCGGACAGGTGTCGCTGGTCGGGCACCGGCGGATCTATCGCCTCGATCGCGTCGTTGCGCCAGCCTTGCCGCCGGGTGAAGCCCGGCTCGCCGAACACGATGACACGGCCTTGATCGCCTCGTGGATGAAAGGGTTCTACCGCGACGCGGGCATGCGCGACCCTCACGAGGCCTGGGAACTCATGGCCCGCAAACGCGTGGAGGCGGGCGATGCGCTGCTTTGGACGCGGGACGGCGCGCCGGTCTCGATGGCAGCCCGTTCGCGGCTGCTGCCGCGCGGCGCAGTGGTGGGCATGGTTTACACCCCGCCCGAGCAGCGCGGCCAGGGGTATGCGTCGGCGGTCGTGGCCGCGCTCAGCCAGCGCCTCCTGGATGCGGGAAACGAGTACTGCGCGCTTTATACGGATCTCGCCAATCCAACGTCCAACAGCATCTACCAGAAGATCGGTTACGCGCCGGTATCCGACGCGGTCGAATACGCGTTTGGATGATTTCGTAACCGCTGTGATGGAGATTCGCCCTGAGGCCCCGGGCGATATCGCCGCCATCCACGCTCTGGTCGCAGCGTGCTTCCCCAGCGACGCGGAAGGCCGCCTGATCGACGCCCCGCGCGCGGCCGGCCGGCTCAGCCTGTCACTGGTTGCGATTGAGGACGGGCAGGTCGTCGGCCACATCGGTTTCAGCCCGATGACGGGGCTGGCCGGAGGGCTTGGCCTGGCGCCGCTGGCCGTCCAAATCGACCATCGCCGGCGCGGGATCGGGGCTCAGCTTGCGCGCGAAGGGTTGGCTGCGTGCTCGCGGCTGGGGGGCGCGATCCGCCATGGTGTGGGCCTGATACGGTATGCGCCGGAGTCCGCGGCGTTGTGATTTGGAAACGGAAACAGGGGGCGTTTGCTTCGCAAACGCCCCCTGTTTCCGTTTCCAGTCCTACGGCTTGACCGGCGTCTCCTTCGGCTCGGGCTTCAACCCGTTGGCCTCGCGCCAATCCTTGATCGCCATGGCCAGATCCTTTCCGGCGCCATGCAAATGCTCGTGGGAGCTCTTGAGATCCGCGCCTGCGCTCTTGAGCGTCTGCTTCGCCGCCTCGCGGTCGGTCACTTCGCCCGTGTCGCTGAAGCCCGCGTGCGCGGTCAGGGTCGCCTTGGCCTTGTCATGGTCGACCTGGGCCCGGTTGATCCGCGCCGTGTAAGTGGCCAGAGCAATTCGCAGGGGCGCCACATCCTTGCCCGCCGCGGCCTGCGCGTCAATGAAGCGCTGGGTTCGGGTCTGGATTTCACCGGTCCTGCGCAGGCGTTCGCCCTGCGCGTGCAGGGCGCGCTTCTCACGCATCAGCAGGCGGGTCAGCCCGCGCCCCTCGGCGTCCTTAGCGTCCGGCGCCACGACGGTCGCGCCAGGAACGGGCGGGGCCTCGGGCGTGGCAGCGAAGACGCCGCTCGGGTTGAGGGCGAAAGCGCCCGCGCTCATCATTAGAGCGGCCATGCCGCCGGTCACGAACTTGTGGATGCTGTTCATTTCGGGTCTCCTGGGTATGTGTGTGATCAGGTTTGGTCAGGTGCGATCAAGTTTGATCAAGTGAGCGAGTCCTCGGTTTGCCGCGCCTGACGTTGCTGGATGAACAACACAATAGGAGCGACACGTCATCGACGCATCACGGCGGTGTAAATCGGGGGTAAAACGCATTGCGTGATGCGTCATCCGTCATCCGTCATTGTTCAGCGTGCTTCGGCTGATTCAACAGAAGAAGAGAAGCAGGGAAGCTGAAACATGGCGGGTGACCCATGCCGATTCATCGAGCGCTCATCCTCCCGGCCTAGAATCCCGGCCCCATGTCACGCTGGATCAAACGGATCGGTATCGGTCTCCTCATCGCACTGCTCGTCGTATCGGTCGGATTTATCGCCTGGACGCGGATCAGCCGCTACGCCGCCTTCCCCGAAGCCGCCGCGCTTGGCGCTTCGTCCGCTCGCGCGCCGGAGGGCTGGCTGGTCTTCAAATCCAATACCCCCAACGGGAGCGGAATGGTCTTTTACCCGGGCGGGCTGGTCGATGCCGCCGCTTACGCGCCGCTTGCCCAGGCTCTGGCCGAACGCGGGTCGCTGGTCGTCATCGCCCCCATGCCGCTCGACCTGGCCATCTTCGGGATCAGCGCCGGCGACGCCGTGATCAGGGCCTTCCCCGAGGTTGATCGCTGGGCGATTGGCGGACACTCGCTGGGCGGTTCGATGGCAGGCGAATACGTCGGCCAGCGCGGGGCTGATATTGCGGCCGGAACCAGCCGCATTCGCGGCGTCGTGCTTTACGGTTCGTACATCCAGACCAGCGCGGGGGTGGCCAAATTGCCCATGACCGGGCTGTCGATCTACGGCACGAACGATCAAGTCTCAAAACCGCCTATTACGCCCGCGCAACGCCTGGCCGGCGCGCCGGCCGGGTTGAAGCTGATCGCGATCGAGGGCGGCAACCACGCCATGTTTGGCGACTATGGCCCGCAAGCCGGCGATGGGCCGCAAACCGTCCCCCTGCCCGAGCTTCGCCGCCAGATCGTCGACGCGACGGCGGGTTTCCTGGCGGCCCTTCGGTAGGACCGCAGACGCCTCGAACATTGGCGCCAGCAGGTTGTCGGTCGGGACGTAGTCGTCGGTGAGCAGAAACTTCGGGCCGTCGTTGACAAAGGCCTCGAAATCAATGCCGGTCACAAGCCAATCTTGAACGTTGTGCGCGCCGTCGCCGCCATCGAATGCGCTCAGGCGGGCCATATCGATCGGTTCGGGTGACGCAAGCAGCACGAAGGTGTTTCGAGTCATGTCCTTCCAAAAACCGCCGGTCGGGACGAAGTAGACATACGGGAAGGTCTGGCGCAGCGTGCGGATGAAGGCCGTGACAAACGGCAGATCGTTGCCATCGATGAGGTTCAGCATATAGATGCCGTCATCGGTGAGCTGGGCGCGGACGAGCTGGTTGAACTCGCGGGTGGTCAGGTGATAGGGGACCGAAAAGTCGTTGAAGGCGTCGCCCAGCACAAAGTTGTAGCGCGGCGCGCCAGTCTGGGCGGCCCGGTTGACCAGGAACAGCCGCGCGTCCTGGCTATAGGGCGTGATGTTCGTCTTTGTGAGGGCCAGGCCGGGCCGCACGAGCTCGAGGTGTCGATAGGCGGTCTCGGTCACCATCGGGTCGATCTCGGCCACATCGATGAGGGCATCCGGGAAGCGATGCTCGATGAGCTTGGGCAGGGTGTAGCCGCCGCCGCCGATGAAGAACACGCGTTGGGCGCTGTCGCGATCCTGCAGATATTCGCTCACCTCGGCCCCAACCCGCTCATAGGCGTAGCGCAATTGGGTCGGATCGCCCAGGGCGGTGTAGCTGTGGACGAGCCGGTCGAGGACGAGCACGCGCCAGGTCTTTCCGCCCAGGTCCTCGTCGCGGACCTTGATGCAGAAGTAGTCAGTCTCGTAGAAGCAGGTGCTGGCCACCCACCCGGCGGGGATGGCGAACACGGCGGCGAGCGCGAGGCCGGCCGCAAGCCCGGCGTTGAGCAGGTCGCGCCGGAACCAGCGCCCGAGCAGGGCCCCCATCCCGATCAGCAGCGCGCCCGCCCCAAGCAGTATCGGGCGCGTCCCGATTGCGGAGACAAGCCAGAACCCAGTGGCAAACGTGCCGACGATGCTGCCCAGGGCGGAGGCCGCGTAGATGCGGCCAACCTTTGCGCCGGCGCCGGCCATCTCAAGCAGGCTGAGTTTGATGACCAGCGGCGAGATCAGCCCGAGCATGATGCTGGGCAGGCCAAAGATCGCGGCGATGAAGAGCGCCATGCGGGCAAAGAGCGGAATCGTGGCGGCGAAGGTCAACCCGTCATTGCCAAAGGCCTGCATGGCGGCCAGCACGCCGAGGCTGCCCAGCCCGGCCAGGCCAAACTCGAGGCCCAACAGGCGGCGCGAGGCGAAACGATCGGCCAGTTTGCCGCCGATGAAGTTGCCCAGGCTGATCCCGGCCAGCATCACCCCGATGATGCTCGTCCAGGTGTAGAGCGACACGCCGATCACGGGCGCGAGCAGGCGGCTGGCCACCAGCTCGATGACCATGATGCAGATGTTGCTGATGAAGACGATCAGGGCGGGGCGCCACAGGGGATCGCGCGCGGGCGGCATGGGGCGTGATTCTAGGGGATATGGCCGTCTCATCCGCGCGCTTCGCGCGCGGATGAGACGGCCATATCCTTATCGCACGCCGCGGCGGTCTTGCAGGCGCCCGCGACCGAACGTCGGGGGGCCATTCCGCCCGAAGGCGGGCCGCCCGGACGGGCCGGAGCGCTGAGCGGGTTGGGTCGGGCCAGCCGGCCGGTTGAACGACGGTGACTGATGCGAGTGGGCCGTGCCCGGAGCCTTGTAGTCAAAGCCCTCGATGATGACCCGCTCGATCGGGGCCTTGAGCGCGCGCTCGATGTCGCGCACCATCGCGCCGTCCTCGGGCGCGATGAACGTCATCGCATCGCCTTCCTTCTCCGCGCGGCCAGTTCGGCCGATGCGGTGCAGGTAGGTCTCGGGCGTGTCCGGAATGTCGTAGTTGACGACATGGGTCACGTTCTCGATGTCGAGGCCGCGGGCCGCAATGTCGGTGGCGACCAGGATCTGCAGCTTCCCCTTGCGGAAGAGATCGAGTGCCTGCTGGCGCTGGTTCTGCGACTTGTTCGAGTGCAGCACGCCGGTCGGGAAGCCCGCCTTCTCGAGTTGCTCGAACACCCGGTTGGCCCGATGCTTGGTGCGGGTGAAGACCAGCACCGAGTAAGGATTCTTGGCCTTGACCATGTTGACCAGCAAGCTGGTCTTGAGGTGCTGGGGAACCGGATACAGGGCGTGGGCGATGGTTTTGAGCATCCCCATCCCGACATCGACCCGCTCGGGCCGGCGCATGATCTGCGAGGTGAGCTTCTGCAGCTCGGGCGCGAACGTTGCCGAGAAAAGCAAAGTCTGGCGATCCTTGGGCAACTGGGCGATGATGCTGGTGACCGAGGGCAGGAATCCCATGTCGAACATCCGGTCGGCCTCATCGAGGACGAGAATCTCGACGCCCTTGAGCGCGGTGTTGCCCTGACCGATATGGTCGAGCAGCCTTCCGGGGCAGACCACCAGTATCTCGACTCCCTCGCGCAGCGCGCGCATTTGCAGGCCCATGCCCACGCCGCCATAGATGGTGGCGGAGCGAATGCCGGTGCCCTGGGCGAACTCGCGAATGGTGACGTTGATCTGCTCGGCCAGTTCGCGGGTCGGGGTGACGATCACCGCACGGGTTCGGCCGAGCTTGCTCGGATCCTTGAGCAGGTGGTTGAGGATGGGCAGGGTGAAGGCCGCGGTCTTGCCGGTGCCGGTCTGAGCCGTGCCGATGAGATCCTTGCCTTCCAGCGCGAGCGGGATGGCCTTGATCTGAATGGGTGTGGGCGCTTCGTAGCCTGCCCGCGTGATAGCGCGAGCAAGCTGCGGATGCAGCTTGAAATCCGTGAATTGCATGTATCTCCGTGATATGACCAGCCGAATGCGATAGCGATGAACATCCGGGACGGCTGGCGCATAGCGCAGGGTCATTTCAGGACCAACGCGCAATGCCGGAGGCGCACGCGAGGAAGTGGTTCCTTCCCCAAGAAGTCGTCGATCATACTACAGATTATGAGGCGCAGACGGAATACCGCGTGCCGCAGTCATTTCGCGCCGGAGTCGGAACCCTCAACCGTGACGACACGGCAGCGGTCCTCGGTCATCCCGCTATAGTCCCCCGACATGCCAATCCTCAACACGCCCAGCGCCGCGCTGCGCTACGAGACGTCCGGCGACCCGGCCCATCCACCGCTGGTGCTGCTGCACGGCGCGATGGAGACCTTCGAGGCGTGCTGGAAGAAACCCCAGCCGGCCCTGGCCGAGCGCCACTTCGTCATCGGCCTCGACCTGCGCGGGCATGGTGAAAGCAGCAACACGTTGGACGGATTGGACACCCGCCAGATGGCCGACGATGTCGCGGCGGTTCTGGACGCGCTCGGCGTGCCGCGGGCGCACGTGGCCGGCTTCTCGGCCGGGGCGTCAGTGGCGTTGTACTTCGCGTTGCGCCATCCCGGGCGCGCGCGCTCGTTGACCTTGATCAGCAACAACGTCTCGCGCGATACGATCCGCCGCGAGACGAACTTCTGGGACGCCGAGCGGCAGCGCCGCGAGGAAGGCTTGTGGTGGCACTTCCTGCTCAAGGTCCACCGCCTGCCGCCCGAGCGCATGCTGGGCTGGTGGGCGGCCGAGGATGCAATCCGGCCGGACCTTGGCCCGGACGACCTGCGCGCGCTGAAGATGCCGGCCCTGGTGATGGGCGGCGACCGCGATTCGATCGTCCCGCTCAATGAAACGTTCAATCTCTACCGCTGGCTGCCCAACGCGCAATTGTGCATCGTGCCCGGCGCCGGGCATGGCATCCACCGCCACCGCATGGCGATCTTTCTGGACGCGGTTCAGTTGTTTTTGCGGAACGCGTGATCTGTCAGGCGTCATCCGTCATCCGTCATTGTTCAGCGGTCGTCAGTCTGAAGATGCGCTGAGCAATGACGCATGACGATTGCCGCATCACGCGACGACTTCGACAATGTCTCCCACCCACACGACCCCCGGCCCGGCGTGAATGGCATTCATCCCGAACATCACCTTGCCGTTGACCTTGCGGAAGGTGGCCAGGGTGGCCAGCGGCTCGAGGCCTTTCTCGGCCGTGTCCTGGTCGGTGGTGGTGATCTCGCAACGGGCGCAGGGCTTGACCAGATCGAATGTCATCCCGCCCACGCGGATGCGCTTCCAGCCGTCCTCGGCGAAGGGCACCGCGCCCCCGACAACGATGTTCGGCCGAAAACGATTCATCGGCAACGGCTCGCTCCCGCGCGCGATCAGCCGTTCATTCAGCCCGTCGAGGGAGGCCTCGCAAACCACGAGAGCCGGATATCCATCAGCGAAACCGGTCTGATCATTCAGGTTTTTGGCATAGGCGGGGTCGAGCGTGCGGGCAAAATCGTCAGCCATCCGCACCAACCGCACCGGCATTTCGAGCCCGGCGCTGAGCCAGGCCGCCGCCGCATCGCCCTGATCGACGGCCATCACCGTGTCGCGCCAGATCTGCACCGGCCGGCCCGGCCCATCGTGGACGACCGGGATCGACAGCGGCGCGCGCCCGGGCCCGCGCAGGATTAGGGTCGCTCCTGCGACCTCCGCCGCGAACAGCGCCATGCGGGCATGCCCGCGCTGGGTGATGAAGACGTCGCTGGCGTCGACAACCAGAAACTCGCGGTCGTGGACGATCCCGCGCGCGTCAAAGGCGGCTTCGCTCAGCGCAATGCCGCGCATGGATTTGACGGGGTAGTGGTGGAGGGAGGAGATATTCATGTTTTTGAAAGATACTCCGTCCACAGCACCCGGGCCGCGACGGAGCGATACGGGCGCCAGGGCTCGCCGAGCGCCTCCCAGGTTTCAGGCGTCGGGCGCGGGGCGAGGCCCTTGACCCGGCCGGCGGCCTTGACCAGGGCGAGGTCGCCTTGCGGCCACACGTCTGGCCGGCGCAGGGCCATGAGCAGGTAGATGTCGGCCGTCCAGGCGCCGACGCCCTTGAGCGCAATGAGGGCGACGCGAGCCTGCATGTCACTCATCCGCTCGAGCCCATCCGGGTCGAAGGCGCCAGCCAGAATACGTTGGGCGAGTCCGCGCGCATAGCCGGCTTTCTGGCGGCTGAAGCCGATCAGCTTGAAGGTTGCATCGTCGAACTGCAAAATGGCCGCCGGAGTGACGGTCCCGCACGCCTGTGCCAGGCGGTTAAAGGCCGTCCGGGCGGAGGCCAGCGAGACCTGCTGCTCGAGGATGATCAGGATTAGCGCGGCGAAACCCGGTTCGCGCGCCCACAACGGTGGAACCCCATGCATGGCGATGACCCGGGCGAGGTCGGGGTCGCGGCGGGCCAATACGCGCGTAGCGCGGGCGAGGCTGGCGGTCGTAAGCGCGGCCATTCGGGTGATTGTAGGGCGGCCCACGGCGCCACCCTACAATCTCCCCCTATGGCCACCCTCAAACTGATCTCCTGGAACGTCAATGGCATTCGGGCCGCCGAGAAGAAGGGCTTTCTCGACTGGCTGGTGGCGATGGACGCCGACATCATCGCCGTGCAGGAAACCAAGGCCAGCCCGGACCAGCTCTCCGAGCGGCTGCGCGTGCCGGCCGGCTACACCAGCGCCTTCGCCTCGGCCGAGAAGAAGGGCTACAGCGGGGTCGGCACCTACGCCCGCCTGCCGGTGCGCAAGACCGTGGTCGGGCTCGGCGACCCGCGTTTCGACCACGAGGGCCGGACTCTCGTCACCGAGTTCGATCCGTTTGTTTTCTTCAACATCTACTTCCCCAACGGCGGGCGTGGACCGGAGTGGGTCCAGCACAAACTGGCCTTCTACACCCGTTTCCTCGAAGTCGTCGACGCCTACCGCCAGCAGGGCCGCTCAGTCATTGCCTGCGGCGATGTCAACACGTCTTTCGCCGAAATCGATATC
>JBDSIP010000172.1:0-3951 GCA_039917915.1 Thermoflexales bacterium | reverse complement strand
CGGCTGCTCCGGGCACCGTGACTGTGTGGCCATGGAACGGCTCCGCGATTTCGTCGCCCGCACCGGCCAGCCCCTGCCGCCGAATCAACTCGATGGACACGCCGGCCGGCGCCCGGCCCGAACCGTTCATCGCGGTCACCCCGCCTGTCCGGGCGTCAAAGTACAACGCAAAACAATCGCCACCAATCCCGGTCGATCCGGGCTCGACTACGTTGAGGGCGGCCGCCGCGGCCACGGCGGCATCGGCGGCATTCCCGCCCTTGCGCATAACGTCCAGGCCGGCCGCGGTCGCCGTGCTCGCACTGGTGGCGACCATGCCGCGGGTCGACAGCGCCGGCGAGCGGCGCGAATTGAACTGAAGATCGGTCATGAGTGGGTTGGACCGGCGTGAGCGCGCCGACGCGGCGATTGTCGCACAGGGTCGCAGCGCGTCCTAGCCGATAATGACTCCTTCAATGACGACAACCGCCACGGACTCCCCCACCCGCCTGCGCCTGACCCTCGACTCGCTCGCTCCGACCGGCGAAGCCATCGGCCGCGCTGACGGCATGGTCATCTTCGTCCCCTTCGGGCTGCCTGGCGAGACCGTCGAGGTCGAGATCACCTTTCGCCGGCGGAGTTTTGCTCGGGGTCGCCTTGTGACCATCATCACGGCCGCGCCCGAACGCGTGGCCCCCGCCTGCGCGCACTTCACCGTGTGCGGCGGCTGCGACTTGCAGCACATGCCCTACCCAGCCCAGTTGGCCTTCAAAACAGGAGCCGTGCGCGAGCAACTCGTCCGGCTCGGCAAGTTCGCCAAACCCGACGTGCGACCATGCCTGCCCAGCCCGCGCCCGCTGGCCTACCGCAACAACATCCAATTCATCGTCTCGGACCAGGGCGGCTTTGGCTATCGGGCTGAGGGCAGCCATCAGGTGGTCGCCATCGACACCTGCCCGATCACAGCCCCCGAAGTCCTCGAGGCCGCCCGTCAGGCGGTCGCAACCGGGCCAAAGCCGGGAACAGGCCTGGAAGTCCGGGCCGGACTGACCGGCAGCGGACGTTCGGCCATTCTGCGCCGGGTGCCCGTGTCCGAGAACAACCCGCAGGCCGTCCTCGATGAGCCCCTGAGCGAAACCATCGGCGACTTTGAATACCGCTTCGCGGCCGATTCATTCTTTCAAGTGAATCCGTTTGCGGCCGAGGCCCTGGTGGCCGAAGCCATGGCCGCCGCCGATCCGCAGCCGGGCCAGCGCGCGATCGATCTGTTCTGCGGCGTGGGGCTGTTCACCCTGCCGCTGGCGCGCCGGGCTGGCCAGGCGCTTGGGGTCGAGGTCAATTCGGACGCAGTCGACTTCGCCCGTTATAACGCGATGCGCGGCGGGCTGACCGAGCACGCGGCGTTTGTCCGGGCGAGCGCATTAGCCGGTCTCAAGCTTGAAGCCGTCCGCGCCCAACGCTGGGACATCATGCTTGTCGATCCGCCCCGGGCCGGGCTCGAGCGTCCGGTGCTGGACGCGATGCTCGCTCTGGAACCCCAGCGCCTGGTGTATGTCTCATGCGACCCGGCCACCCTGGCCCGCGACGCGGCCATGCTCGAAACGGGCGGTTATGCCCTGGCCTACGCCCAGCCGGTCGATGTATTTCCGCAGACCCGCCACGTCGAAGTTGTGGCGCGCTTCGACCGGGTTACCGTTTCTGAACGCTGAACGTCAGGGTCACCGTCTCAAAATACTGGCCGCTGGGATCGAGGGTGAGGCCGCTTACTTTGGCGTCGACGCGCAGGGCAGAAGTGGCGATCTCAACCACACCGCCCTCGCGGGCGATCACGGGTTCACCCTTGGCCGCCAGTCGGGCGCGCCAGGCGGGATCCGCCGCGGCCCCTTCGGTGACCAGGACCTTGGTCGTGGTGCTGAAGACCTGTTTGTCAAACGCCCATACCCCCAGGGCCGGCACGCGCCGGGGCATTTCGTCGCCCACTCTCTCGGCAACACTGGCCCCGCACTCACCCAGCAATTCGCCAAGGGTTCCGGGGATCTGATAGTCTTCTTCATAGTTATCAGATTCGGGAGCCTTGTAGGTGTAGGTCGTGGCTGGAAAGGTCATGAGCGGCCGGGCGGCCGGACTGCCGGCCATGGGGGGCTGGGCATAGATCTGGGTGGGCATCGCGGCAGAGGCGAGGGTCGCCGTGCCCGCCGGGTTTCCAGCCGAGCCCGTAAAGGCGCTTGACGCGGCGACGACGGATCCAGCCGCGGCAGCCCCAACCGCCATCGGGATGGCGGCAGCGGACGGCGCGGGCGGGTTCACGATAGTGACCGTCGAAGACGCTGCGCTTGGCGCCGGCCGCGCGTTCCAGGCCGCTGGTTCTGCGAGCGGCTCGAAGTCATCGTCGACGATCAGCGTGCCATGGGTGGACTCGAGCGGCGCCTGGGTGAACTGATTCACCGTGACGCTGGGATTGCCCGGCGGCCCATCCAGCAACGCGTCCAATTCGGCCGCTTTCCGATCCGCGCGGTTGCCCAGCAACTTGATGATCAGGAACGCCAGCGCGCTGAGGACGAGCAGAATGATGAAACCGACGATCCTGGGAATGAGCCGATTGGCTTCGGACGGGCGGCCAAACAGCGCGTTTGCCTGGGGGGCATCCTTGACGTTGCGCTCGATGTCAGACGCGAGCGCGCCGAGTTGGATCTCATCCTGCGCGACGAAGCGGCTGTTCGCGCCCTTCTTGTTCTCGTCCGCCACAATCCGGCGGGCGCTTGTGAGCATGTCCACGGCCCCGGCCACCGTCGTGTCGCCGCTCGTCACACCCAGAAAATCAGCCGCTTCGCGCAGGGCGCGCTGCCGGTCGCGGGCCGTCGCATAACGGTTAGCGATCGACACCACATACAGGTCGCGGTATTGCGGATTGACGCCGTCAAAGGCCAGCGACCGGGGGGGCGCGTCCTGCAGGACGAGTTCGGGCGGCGCCCAGGCGTAGACGATATAGGCGCCGGCAAAGAAGCCTATCAGGAGCCCGGACAGGATTGACGCCAGCAGAACAGGACCGCTCGTAGATTTGGGCATACCTGAGATTCTACTCAATTCAAGGGTCATCCGATAGCCGCCTGAACCCGACGTGCAATTTCTGTCGAAACCGATATCCCCCGGCTCCGCCGGGGATATCGGTTTCGACGTTGTTTTCACAGGGCATCCGGGCTCGGATGAAAGGCCTCCGACCTTAAAATCTATCGCCGCCACTTGACAAAACGCGCAAGCATGCGTATGCTCATCCGCTAACAACCGAAGATCAGATCGAACTCTTATCCAGAGAGGCAGAGGGACCGGCCCAATGAAGCCTCGGCAACCTGTTCACAAGGTGCCAAATCCGGCAGCGACCGCGCAAGCGGGGTAGGACTGGAAGATGAGAGACGGCATGAGCATTGCGCAGTGTTCTCGCCCTCTCGTCATCCGACGGGAGGGCGAGTTGCTTTTCGGGGCAAATCCAGCGGGACGCCGGCGCGGCGGACCGTGACATCGCCTGCGGGCGAAAGGAAACACTGCAATGTCAGATCACACGTTCCATTTCGATACGCTCACCCTGCACGCGGGCACCCAGGCCGATCCGGCCACCGGATCGCGGGCTGTCCCGATCTATCAGACAACGTCGTATCAGTTCAAGAGCACCGAGCACGCCGCCAATCTCTTCGGTCTGAAGGAATTCGGCAACATCTACACCCGATTGATGAACCCGACCAACGACGTGGTCGAGCAGCGGGTGGCCGACCTGGAGGGCGGCGTCGCGGCGCTGCTCGTGGCCAGCGGGCAGGCCGCCGAGACGCTGGCACTGCTCAACGTCGCCGAGGTGGGTGACCACATCGTCGCGAGCCCCAGCCTGTACGGCGGCACCTACAACCTGCTGCACCACACCCTGCCCAAGCTCGGGGTGACGGTGACCTTCGTGGCGGACCCCGACGACCTCGAGCAGTGGCG
>JBDSIP010000171.1:0-11363 GCA_039917915.1 Thermoflexales bacterium | reverse complement strand
CGTGCCCCGCCGTTGGCGGGGCACGTCACTTTTTCAACTCTTCTGCGACAATAGGCGGCATGGCCGAGAAAAGCCGAAAACCCGTCACCCTTGCAGAGGCGTTGGCCGCCCTGGCGGCACCCGAAACCATCACCAAGCGCATTCTCAAAGCGCTCAGCGATCTCGATGAGATCCAGTTGGGCGACACGCTCCAGGTCTGGCGCGACCTCGACGCGGATCGCCGCGCGGACATCGCCGATCAACTCGACACGATTATGGCCGAGGACATCGACGTCGAGTACAGCGCGCTTTTCCGCGCGTTTCTCGCCGACGAAGACCCGCGGGTGCGCCTGTCCGGCATCAGCGGATTGCAGACCGACGAGAGCGTCGCGAACATCGATCTGCTGGTCAAGCTGATGCGCCTCGACGCCTCCGAAACAGTCCGAGCCGCGGCCGCCCTGGCCCTGGGCTCGTATCTCGCCTTGGGTGAGCTGGGCAAGATCAGCGCCGCCCGGCGCGATCAGGTGTATTCGGCCTTGACCGGCGTCTGGGTTTCGACGCGCGAATTTTCCGATGTGCGCCGATGCGCGCTCGAGTCGCTCGGGTATGTGTCGAACCCCGCGGTTGAAGTGATCCTGAATGAAGCCTACGAGTCGGACGATGAAGACCTGCGCGTCAGCGCGGTGGTCGCGATGGGCCACAGCAGCGACAACGCCTATCAAGAGACCGTGCTGAAGGAACTGCTCAGCGAAAGCGAGGATATGCGCATCGCGGCCGCCGCAGCTTGCGGCGAAATTGAGCTGCCCGAGGCGGTGGGCCGGCTCTCGACCCTCATCGACCGCGACGACGCGTTGGGCGCGCGCCTGGCAGCGATTGACGCGCTGTCGTATATCAGCACTACCGAAGCGCAGCGCGCGCTGGAACGCGCGGCTGCGTCGGAGGAAGAGGAGATCGCCGAGGCCGCCGAGGAAGCCCTCGACGCGTGGGAAGCGCTAAACGGCGACATCGAGTTGCCGGCGTTCGATGCGTGATCGATTGGCTTCAGTGCGGGCTGGCAGCGGCGGCTGCGGTGTTCCGGATAGAGCGCAGTCCGCCTTCGCTGAACAGCGGCTCGATGATTCCATCCCGATCACGATCGTCGCCCACCAGGGTAGCTTTGAGTTGGTCGCGCAGGGCCGGAATCAGCCGGAGCAGTTCCGCTTGCGTGTCCGCGGCAGCCATCCGAGAGGCCGTGGCTGATGCCGCGTCGATGAGTTCAAGCGTGCGGGTGGCATTGGCGCCGAACTGGATCACGTAGAAATTGGCTGGCGCGCTCGCGGCTGCTTCGAGCGCTCGCTCAATATAGCCGGCCACGCCGACGCCGTCGCCGGGGTTTTCGATCCTCCCGTTGCCGTTCCGGTCGCCAAAGCGCTTGCCCTTGGCGCCCTCGAGGATGTTTGTAATATGTTCGCCGTGCTGGCGGCTTTCGGCCACGTTGCCCGATGCGAGCGAGCGCTCCATGAATCCCATATGTTGAGCGACGATCAGATACTGGCCCTCCGCCTGTGATAACACGCCCGTGGTCGGGCGGACCAGCGCCGAAAACGATGAGATTACGAGGGCCGGGAGAATGGCTGTGTCCGCCGCGGGGAGCTTTGGATACGCAGCGCCGCGAAGCAACGGCACATCGGTCGCGTTCGGCAGCCGGGTGGCCGCGCCCGCGAGTTTCGCCTCGCCCCCCGCTCCGCTCGATAGCGTCCTGAGCAGGGCAGCCCCCTGATCGGCGAACTTCGCGCCATCGGCAACTTTGTCCACCGATAGCACTTTTACCGCCAGACTGATCGTCTCCTGAAGGATGGAAGTGACTTCGTCAAGGGCCGCCCGGGTGTCGTCGGGCGCGCGGCCGCGCAGGTTCGCGACGTGCGTCTTAACCCCCACGTCATCACCGGGGTTTTCCGTCACCCCGTTCCGATCGAGATCGCCAAAAAGGGGGCCTGACTTGCCCTCGATGATGTTCACAGTATGTTCGGCATGCCGGCGCATTTCGCGCAGGTCGCCGGCTTGAATCGCGCGCTGCAACAATCCCTGATGTTCGACGGCGATCGCGAGTTGCTCTTCGGCTGCCTCGAGGCCGCCCTTGGGGTCGGCGACAGTGGTGCCACCCGCCGCGGCCTTCAAGGCGATCACGGTATCGCGACTGGCGGCCGCGACAAACGCAACGCGCGAAGATGGCTGCTTCGTCAGCGGGTCGGTTTCATAGGTGATGATGGCCTGGGCCATGCCTTCAACCGATTCGATGGGCAGCGCCAGGATCTGGCGAATGCGCGCGTTCTCGACGGTGAGCACGCCCATGCGCTGAAGGGGCGGGCTCGCGCCCGACCACAGAACGTAGCGGGTGCCGCTCACCGGTAGGGCGACGTTGTCCAGCCGGACAAGGACGGACCCAGGGCCGGGTCCGACGGCTGTCCCGATTCGCAGCTCGCCGTATCTTGGCTCTGCCGCGCTGGGCGCCGATGTTGCGGTGGGCGTGGGCACCGCCGCCGACTCGAGCGGGGCGAGCGAAGACGCAGTCGCGGGAATTGCGGTTGCCGATGCCGCCGCCAGCGTCGCCTCCGGCGGCGCCGTAGGCGGCACAGTGGGCGCGGGCGTTCCCCGGAGAAATATGGCGGTGACGCCGATCAGGACGAGTCCGCCCGCCCCAGCGATGAGGGCAAGCCGAGCCGGATGCCGCGCGCGCGCCGCGGGCATAGCTGGAGGGTTGGCTGCGCCGGGCGCAGACAGATCAGCCGGAATGGGCGGCGGGAGAGATCCATTGTTGGCTGGCATTGCGCGCGGCGCTGATCGTGCTGCGTCCGGCACGACGGCGGGCGTCTCTGGCAAGGTCGCCGCATCGCCAGCATTCGGATCATCCGCTGGACTCACGGTCAGACTTGCCGCAAAGGCTTCGGCTATCGCGCGGGCGGTCGCCGGCCGGTCACCCGGTTGTTTGGCGAGCGCCCGTGCCAGGACCACGGCGGCACTCGGCGGCACCAGCGGGTTGATTGTCCGGGCATCGGGTGGCGTCTCGGTCACGTGCATCATCACCACGGCCGAGGCGCTCGTCCCCTTGAATGGCGGGCGTCCTGTGACCATCTCATACAGGACGGCGCCTAGGGAATAGATGTCGCTGCGGGCCTCAACCGGTTTGCCAGCTGCTTGTTCCGGCGACATATAGGCGGCCGTGCCGATCGTGCTGTCGGGCAGGCTGAGCTGTTGGGCGTTGGCGGATTCGTCGATAATCTTGGCAATCCCAAAGTCCGCCAGCCGCGTGCCGCCGTCCACCGATAGCAGAATGTTCCCCGGCTTGATATCCCGATGGATGACGCCTTTGGCGTGCGCGGTATCGAGCGCGGCGGCGACAGCGCTCAGTATTCGGGCCGCTTCGTCAAACGGAAGACCGCGCTGACCCGACTGCCTGCGTTCGGCAAGCCGTTCCCGCAGAGAGTTTCCGCTGATCAACGGCATGACCATGTAGGGTGGGGAATGCTCACCATCAAAATCATAGACGGGCACGATGTTCGGGTGATCGAGTTGGGCGATGATTCGCGCCTCGCGCGCGAAGCGCGCTCCGAAGGTGGCGTCGGCGGCGAGGTGGGCGTGGACGGCCTTGATCGCAACGAGGCGGTTGAGCGCCGGGTCTCGAGCAACGAAGACCTCGCCCATGCCTCCGGTCCCGATGGACCGGATGACCTCATACTTGCCAAACGTGCGCGATGTCATGCGGCAATTTTGCCCAATTCGAACTTGAGACGCATCTTCACGTCGTTGTCGGCATACAGTGCCCCGTGCCGCTGCCGCACGGGGTGTACCTGCGAGCCTGGCAGAACCCCGCTCCATTCCGGGATTGTGTCGTCGCCAAGATCCTCAGTGGAGAACTTAACGTCTATCCACGCGCCCCGGGCATCGCGTTGGACGAGCAGCCTTGTATGCGTCTTGATGCCATAACCGAAAATGGACACGGTTGGAACACTCATGCTCGAACCAAGTTCAGTTCTGAAAGCGCGCGCGGCGCGCAAGATGGCGGCATCACGGCCATCGAGCCAGTTTTCATCCTCGTAAACCAGCACCGGCTTGCCTGAACCATCCCGCACGCAATCCGTGGTTGGCAATAACTGATACGAGGAAGAGAAGGACGAGACCACATGCCGTAGTTTGTCGCCCAAAAGTCCGAATGGCAACATGCCCCGCCCGGTCAGAATCGCCATAGCAATTTTGGGCACTCCGGCATGGGGTCCGCCCATGAGCATGAGATTGCCCACCTTGCGGTTCCCGCCAAGCCGTTCGACGTAATAGCGGGTCACCAAACAGCCCATGCTGTGTCCGATCAATGTGATTGGCCCGGAAGCATCCGGCACGCGGGCCTGCCAGTCGTCCACCAGGCGGGCCAACGTCTTGGCAGACTCACGGTTGTCCTGGCGCCAGTCATACGGCGCCTCCAGCAGATTCTTTCCGCGCTCATATCCCAGGCTCTCGACCAGGTAATCTCCAAGCCGGTCGTATTTCTCCTGAGTGATGAGGTTCGGCACGATGACGACTTCGCCTACGATGCGACGCGCTTCCATGGGCACATCGCTTCGATACGTCTGTGGTTCGCGAAGCAGCCGGGGGATATTGGGCCAAACCCGCTCGCCGCCGCGCCACAACTCGGAACCCATGAAACCGGGCACAAAAACAACCGGTCGTAGCCGGGCCTGTGGCGCGCGCGACTGGCCGACAATCGTCAAGTCCTCGTTCTCAAATGCGGCCTTGAACAGACATGTCGCCGGCCCGATCCGGAAGGCGTCGCCATCCTCCAACATCCGTTCCTCGATGCGCTGGGCGCCCAGCCATGTTCCGTTCGTGCTGCCTACGTCACGGAGCAGGAAACCGCCCGACTTTCGTTCGATCCGGGCATGACGGCGAGTCACCTGCGGGGCCTCGATGCAAATGTCGTTCTCGGCCGATCGGCCAATCGTGACCATGTCGCGGGTGAGGTCGATTTCCCAGGTGCGGCCGGCTGTATGGATCGCCAGACGCGGCACCGACGTATCGTTCATCGCCATCGCCAGGCGCGCATCCGCGATGGTCCGCTCAAGCTCGGCGTCGTTGTCGATAATGGTGACGTCCAGATTCTCGGCCGGCTCAGCCGCCGCCTCGTAGGCCAGCTCGCACGCGCCAATGGTGATCACGTCGCCGGGCTTGAGCGCCGCCCGCGACGCGCCAACGCCGTTCAGGCTCGTGCCATTCGCCGACCCAAGGTCAATCAGCATGAGCCCTTCAGGGCCATTCTTGATTTCGGCATGTTGGCGGGATGCCTTCGGATCGGCAAGAACGATGTCGTTATGCGCGCCACGGCCGATCATCATGCTGGGTTTGCCCAGCTCAAATTCCTGGCGTTGACCCGCCGCCGAATTGAGGATGAGCTTGCCGGTGAGTGCCATTTGCCGAAGGATTATAAGGGTAGATGCCGGCGGAGGGAGCGGGCAGCTCCGTTTTCGCGGGTCGTTATGATAGGCGCCACGGAGCGGCCCGCGCGCCGCAAAACATGCCAGACGATCCCGCAGCCCCCGGCTCAAAGCGCGCCAACCGAAGCCTTGCCCTCCTTGGCCTGTGTCTGGCTCTGCTCGTCATTTCCGCGGCGCTGGCTGTCGCGGCGGGCGAAGCCGGCCGCGCGCAAGACCTCATCCGGACGACCGAGTTTCCTCAGCCTGTTCAGAATGCCGAACGGCTCCGATTAGGCGTGAATGCCGCGCTGGAGCAGTATGACGACGCCACCCTCGACCGGCGCTTGAGCGATCTGGCCGCCGCGGGCGTCAGCGATGTCCGCCAGGAATTCCGCTGGTCCGACATCGAGCCCGCGAAGGGCAGCCGGGATTGGCGCGCCGCCGACCGCATCGTCGGCGCGGCCCGCCGGCACAACGTGCAGGTGCTCGCGGTATTGTGGACGACCCCGGGCTGGGCCCGCGGGCCGAGCGGGTCGGCGGCATTCCCTGCCATCGAGACCGCGCCCCCGGCCGACCCGGCCGATTTCGCGGCTTTCGCCGGCGCATTTGCAGCGCGCTACGCGACACCCAACTGTGACGCCCTCCGAACCGGCTGCGCGATCCTGGCCTATCAAATCTGGGACGAGCCGAACCTGTCGGCGGCCTGGGGCAACGCCCTGATCAACCCGGCTGAATACTTGCGCCTGCTCAAAGCCGCCCGGGTCGCAATCCGGTCCGCCGATCCGCAAGCCATTCTGGTCCTTGGCGCACTCGCTCCGACCGCCGAACAGAGTCAGGTCAACCTCGCCCCGCAGGCCTATCTGCGCCGGATATATGAGCTGGGCGGCCATGACGCCTTCGACGTCGTCGCGGCCAAGCCATATGGCTTCAACTTCCCGCCCGCGGATCGGCGGGTCGATCAAGGCGTCCTCAACTTCTCGCACGCGCTGTTCCTGCGCCGCGAGATGGAATTGCACAACGAAGCAAACAAATCCATTTGGATCACCCAGTTTGGCTGGAACGCCCTGCCCGGCAATTGGGCGGGCGCCAAGTCGGTCTGGAGCGGCGTCACGGGCGAGCAACAGGTCGACTACACCCATGGCGCAATCGCCCGGGCCGTGGCCGAGTGGCCATGGCTGGGCGGGATGTATCTCGAGAACCTGCAACCGCGACCGAGCGCGCTGGGGACTGGCGATCCCCGCTGGGGATTTGCTTTGTTGAACCCCGACGGCGCGCCGCGCCCGCTGTGGTCGCTCTGGCAGGCGGCTATCGAGGAAGTCCAGTCCGGACGACTGCCCGCGCCGCGCGGCCAGTCGTATGTCATCGCCGCCAATGCGCGGCCGAACGACGAGGCCGGCGTCACCGGTTTCCAGCCAAACCCGAATGCGACATTCTCTCCCGGCTGGCGCTTTGGCGAGCTGGGCGCCGACGTCCCCGACCGGGCCGACGCGCGGGTCGATGTGCGATTCACCGGTGACGATCTGGCCCTGATCGTCAAACGGGGGGAGTTCAGATTTCGGGCCTATCTGTATGTCTCCGTCGACGGCCGGCCGGCCAACCTGCTCCCGCGTGACCCAGGCGGGCCCAATCAGGGCGCCTACCTTACGATGACATCGGCCCGGAATGTGCCCTGGATCGAGACTATCTCCGTAGCGTCGGGGCTCGGCCCGGGCGAACACACCGCGACAATCGTTGCCGATGGCGGCTGGGGGCAGTGGATGATGCAGGGCTGGTCGAGCCGGACTGCGCGCGACGCCCCCGACTACGGCGCGCTGGCCTGGCTCCTGGCGGTGCTGGCGCTGGCCGCGGCCATCGACTTCGCCCGCATCGCGCTGCGGGCCGATCTGATCGGAATCGCGCGCGCCCTCGGCGGCCGCATCAGGGCATCCCGGGGAATCGCCCTGCAGGCGATCGCGGCCGGGCTGGCGCTGTGGGCGACGGCGGGGCTGAGCTGGGCCCAGGATGCTGCGACGGCCTATCGCAACCTTGGCACGCCCGCCAACCTCGTGCAGAGCGCCGGCGCGTCAGCGCTGGCCTTCTGGGCGCCCGTGTTTGCGCTGAGTGTCGCGGCGCTGATCGCGCTCTTTGTCCTGATCTGGATGCGCCTGGATATCGGGCTGGCCCTGGCCGCATTCTTCGCCCCGTTCTACCTCGTCCCGCAGCGGCTATTCGAGCGGGCCTTCTCGATGGTTGAGCTGATCACGCTGATGTGCGTCGCGCGCTGGGCGGTGATGCTGGCGCTGACGGCGATTCGTGCCCGGAGGACCGGGACAAAATTGCCGCGATTCAGACCCACCCTGCTGGACGCGGGCATCCTCGGCTTGGTTGGGATCGCCCTGCTCTCGTCGCTGCAGTCCGAGTTCAAGGTCGAGGCCTTTCGCGAGTGGCGGCTTGTCGTGGTTGAGCCCGCCTTGCTCTATGTCATGCTGCGAAGCTCCGGATTGAGCATTGCGAGCCGTAACGGCATCGCGGCGGCCTTCGTGCTGGGCGGCATCGGAATCGCCGTTGTCGGGCTTTGGAACTATGTGCGCGGGATCAGATTCGAGGCCGAATTTGGCCTGCCCCGCATCCAGAGCGTATATGGATCGGCCAACAACGACGCGCTATATCTCGAGCGCGCCTGGGCCATGGCGTTGGCCGGCGTTGTCTTTGGACGTTGGGCCATCCGGGCCGTGGCGCTTCCCGGCGGGCGCGTTTTGCGCACGGCCTGGCTGGGCGGCGCGGCGCGGGGCGCCGCCATACTCGGGTTCGGGCTGTTGACGGTGGCGCTGGCGCTGACCCAATCGCGCGGGGCGATTCTGTTTGGCGTGCCCGCCGCGCTGGTTGCGATGTGTTTCGCGGCGGGCGGGCGGTGGCGCTGGCTAGGCGCCGCCTTGCTGGCAGTCACAGCTCTTGGAGCCGGCCTGTTGCTGAGTGGGGCCGCCGCAGCGTTGCTGCAGGGCACCCGCTTTGCCACAGCCCTCAATCTCAGCGTCGGCTCGGGCTTCATCCGGGTCAATCTTTGGCAGAGCGCCTGGGCGATGTGGCTCGATCATCCGTTGCTTGGGGTTGGCCCGGACAATTTCCTGTACGCTTATCGCAGTTTTTACATCCTGCCCGCCGCCTGGAAAGAGCCCGAGCTCTCGCATGCCCACAACCTCATCCTCGATCCGCTGGCCCGCATCGGCGCTCTGGGGCTGATCGCCCTCGCGGCCATGGCGGCCGGGTTTGTCGCCCGGGCGCGGATAGCCCTGCGCGACGCCGCTTCACGCCCGCTGGTCATCGGAGCGCTCGGGCTTGCGGCCGCCGCGGCCGCGCACGGGATGGTCGATCACTCGTTCTTTCTGCCCGACCTGGCCTTCGCCTTCATGATCGCTGCCGGTCTTGTGACGGTCAAAGATCTATCCGCCGATTAACGCCGAAATTGGAAGCGATATTTTTCCGCCCCAGCGTGCGCGGAGGCAGGGGATATCGCATCCGAAAAATCACGGGGACGTCGAGTGGCCAGGGACGCGCATAGCGCTTAGTCGCAGGCGTAAAATTGGCCCATGCCCAGTATGCACACCTCTCGCACCCGTATGACGGTGGTTCTGACGGTGCTGTTCGCGGTCTTGTTGTCTGGTTGCGCGGGCGCCTCAACACCGATGGCGCCGGCCGGGGCGGGCCAGATTACTGCGGATGGCGTGTGGATCCGCAATTCGGCGGCAGGCGGGAACACCGCCGCGTATTTGACGCTCAAGAATGGCGGGGCGGAGGACACGCTGGTATCCGCATCCATCGCTGAAGCGAACATCGTTGAGCTGCATGAGACCGCGGCCGCAACCAGCGGTATGATGGAGATGCGGCCACTCGTGCAAGGGCTCAAGGTTCCGGCAAACGGCAGCGTCGAACTCAAGCCTGGCGGCTATCATGTCATGGTCATGGGCCTGAAGCAGGACTTGCGGACCGGCGCCAATGTCAAGCTCAAGCTGACCTTCAAATCGGGCAAGACCCTTGAACTGACCGCGCCAGTGCGGGAAGGCCCGGCGACGAAGATGCCCTAGGAAGTTGTCCTAAGACATCCGGCGGGATCACAGTCGTCTCGGGATATTGCTTGATTTGTGGCGCTAAGCGCACCACTCGGCCGCGAACAGCGCGAGCAGCCGGGCGGTCTCGAAGACGGTGTCGAGTTCGACATACTCGTCGGCCCCGTGCAGGTTTGCGCCCTTCGGTCCAAAGGCCAGGGCCGGCATGTCGTAATAGGCGGCAAAGCGCGTGTCCAGCCCGGACGTATTTCCCATCGCCAGCGGGAGCGGATCGCCGAACTCGGAAGCGCGCGACCCGCGGACGACCCGCAGGAAGTCTTGGACAAATGGGTGCCTCTCATCCTGCAGCCAGGGTTCGGCATGCCAACCAAAATAGTCGACCCTCGGCGGATGCGCGCGCAGCCAGGCGCTGCGTGCCGCAACCGCCGCCACCCGCCGCTCGATCTCGGCCCGGATGCCGGCCTCCGTCTCGCCCGGGATAAACGACATACGGACCTCGAGGACGCACCTGCCCGGCACAGTGCTGGGCCAGTCGCCGGCCCGGACGACACCGACATTGAGGTGGCAGGAGCGGCGGGCAGCCGGATCGGGCCGCTCGAGCAACTCGACGTGCAATGTTTCAGCCCGCTCGAGGTCCCACGCGCCGAGCATGGCGATGATGGGCGCGGTCTCGACCGCCGCGTTGACCCCCGTGTGGGCCCGCCCGGCATGCGCGCTGCGGCCCTCCACGGTCACGCGGAAATACAGGATGCCCGGATGGGCGATGGTGACATCGATCCAGTGCGGCTCGGTGGCTATCAGGCCGTCGGCCCGATAGCCGCGCTCGAAGCATGCCAACGTTCCACCCCCACCACCAGCTTCCTCCTCGATGACGCTTTGCAGGATCAGGTCGCCCCGCAGCGGGATATCGCATTCGCGCAAGGCGCGAACCGCGAAGAGGTTGGCGATGACGCCGGCCTTCATGTCCATCGTCCCGCGCCCATACATCCGCGTGCCGGTGTAGGCGTGCGGACCGGCCGCCGCGGCGGACTCGACCACCGCGCCAAACGGCGCGCGCGTCCAGGCGCCCGTTGGTTCAGCCGAAACCACGTCGACGTGGCCATTGAGGATGAGTGTGCGGCCGCCGCCACCACCACCCTTCAGCGTGCCAATGACGTTGGGACGCCCCTCGAACGAAATCTCCGAGTCGACGAAGGCCGGATGCCGCCGCAGCGCGGCCTTGTCAGGTTGAAAGACGTCAAGGTCGAGACCGAGGGCGGCATAACGCTGGGCCATCCAGGTCTGGGCAGCGGCCTCCTGGCCAACCACACTGGGGATGCGGACCAGCTCGGCGAGCGACGCGACCAGGTCGTTGGTGTGGGCATGGATCCAGTTGGTGAGACGCGTTTGTTCGGTCGATGTCAGGGCCATACGATTGAGTGTGCCATAAAACAACATCCAGAAATCCGGAAGCGATATGAGTGGCCTGGTGAAAAACTTCCCGCGTCATGCTCTGAATTGGGAAACGCTCCAGGGTCGCGGGGAAGGTCAGCGCTTCGTCGTGGCTGAGTCGCGTAACGCGTGTCGGACGAGTCACCTGAACGTAGAACTCTTGCAGCACCTGCACTGAGAGCGCGCGATCACTGGATTGCAGAATCTCATAGGCCGTCTCCGCCTTGGCCCGGTCCACGGGCATTGTGCTGATCGCGGTGATCAGGATGTTCGTGTCAACGAATCGCATGGCGATCGTGAAGCGCATCCCGGGAGATACTTTCCGCCGAAGAAAAGCCGGGATCCGCGGACCGAATGCGCAAGATTAACTCGTTCTGCTGGCGACGCAGCCGTTCGAATTCAGTATCAGCACTGCGATCGCTTCCAAGTTGTCGCAAGAAATCACGCACCAGGGCCGATACCGAGGTGG
>JBDSIP010000170.1:0-11985 GCA_039917915.1 Thermoflexales bacterium | reverse complement strand
ACATGGACGAGGCCGAGTATTGCGGGCGGGTGGGGATCATGCTTGCGGGTAATCTGCTTGCGTTTGACACTCCGGCGGCGCTCAAGCGCGACCGGGCGCAAGGCGAGGTGTGGGAGGTCGTGGCCCGGCCGGTGCTGGGGGCGCTGGATGCGTTGAAGGTGGCGCCGGAGGCGTTGCGCGTGACGCTGGCGGGCGACCATCTGCGGGTGCTCGTGCCTTTCGGGGCTGGCGACGCGCCGATTCGCGTCGCGCTAGGGGTGGGCGGGCTGGCCGTTGAGTCGGCCAGCCAAGTCGAGCCGACGCTGGAGGATGTGTTTCTGGCGTTGGGGCGGTGAGCGTATCAGGCGAAATCACAATCCCCGCGCTTCGCGCGGGGATTGTGATCTCGCCCCTCATTATTGGATGACGTCTGGTTGGAGGACGGTGACATTTTGCCCGGCGTATTTTTGATACAAGTCACTGCGCCGCGTTCTCCAGGCATCAAGCCCGCCACGCAGATTGATGACCCGCCTATAGCCCTTTGCCTTCAAGTAATACGAGATCATCAGCGAAAGCCCGCCTCCCGGGCAGTACACCAGAATTTGCTTATCCTTTGGGAACTGCCCGAGGTATTTTTCGACCGCCACAGGCGATACCTCATGGGAATTCGGCAGGCCCTTGAATCGTTTTCTGTCACCTGGCGGACGCACATCGAGGATGTAGGTGCCTTCATCGAACAAGATGGTTTCATTCAGTTGGGCAGGCGTGAGCATGTTGACCAGCGGGGTCCGCCCCTCGAGGTAATCCCGAATCACCCGTGCCGTATACCGGATGTCGCCGACGGAGGTGTCCCAACCGAGGCTGAGCCGGAGGGTCTCGCGCGCGGCCTGGTCGGATAGTCCCATCGCCCTTAACACATGGGATGGTGTGTCATTCCCCGTGCCACACGCCGAACCGGCAGAGACCGCAATTCCCTGGTAATCCAACATCGCCATCAATCCGGCATTTTCCACATTTGGAAACGTAACGTTGACCGTGTTCGGCAGGCACTCTGCTTCGGAAGAGTTTATGAGGCAATCCGGTTTGATTTCCTTGAGTTGCTCAACCAACTGCTGTTTCAAGGCACGCGTCGATTCGGCATGAGCCAGCTGTCCTTTTACATCCTGACAGGCGGCGCCAAATCCGACGATATTGTGCAGGCTTTCGGTGCCAGCCCGCAGGCCGCTTTCCTGATGACCGCCATGGAGCAATGACGAAAATGGACTGCCTTGTTTGACATATAGAGCGCCAATGCCCTTCGGCCCATAAAGTTTGTGCGCCGAAAACGAGGCATAGTCGACCCCCCAGGCATGGACATCAATTGGTATCTTTCCCAACGCCTGTACACAATCGGACAGCACCAATGCGCCATGTTGTCTGGCGATCCTCGTGACCGCCGGGATGTCTTGAATCACGCCAGTCTCGTTGTTGGCCAACATGCAACAGACCAAAAAGGTCTCGTCATCCATCCGCTTCTCCAATTCGGCGAGCAATACGCGCCCTTGACTATCCACCGGACAGTATTCGACTGCCAGACCCTGGGTTTCCAGGTAGGCCAGCGTGTTCAACACAGACGGATGCTCTATCGGCGTGGAAATGATCTTTTTTCTTTTGGGATAGCACAGGGCGCTGACCGATTTGAGCACGGCGTTATTGGATTCTGTCGCGCAACCGGTGAAGAAGATTTCAGACGGATCGGCATGAATGGCGTCTGCCACGTGTCCCCGGGCTTGTTCCATCAACTCGGCGGCCTTTCTGCCAAGGCCATAAAACGAGGAGGGATTGCCGTAGTTGTATTTCAACGCCCGTCCCATCTTGCGGCGGACGCGAGCGCTGACAGGCGTCGTGGCATTGTGGTCAAGATAGACCTGCCGATTGAACCGAAGAATATGTTTCAAGAACTCTAGCTGCTGGATTTCCATCTGATTTCCTATGCGATTATCGCTGTTCAAGGAATGCCAGGCGCACACCCAGGCTGATCAGGATACCGCCAGTGAGCCGGCGAAGGATAGTTGTGTATCGCGGCGAATGTGCCAACCACGCTCCCACTGTGCCTGCGAAAGTTCCAAGCGCAATCAGGAAGCACAACCCAAAACCCGCAAAGGTCAAACCGAGGATCGCCATTTGCAGCGCGACCTGACTGTTCCCTTGGTCCACAAACTGCGGCAGGAAAGCCAAAAAGAACACCGCGATCTTGGGATTGAGGACACTCGACAACACACCCTGCCAGAAAAGAGATCGTGAACTCATGCGGGAGGTGGATGCCTGCAAGTTGAATGCGCCCTTATCTCGCCAGGCATTGGCGCCAAGATAGATCAGATAGGTCGCGCCGAGATACTTCACGACCAGAAAGACAAACGCCGATGTCTGGAAGATCAGCGTGATTCCAAGGGCGGCGGCTGTCGTGTGGACCAGGATTCCGCAAATCACGCCGACGGCAGATATGATGCCCGCGTTGCGTCCATGCGCCATCCCTCGGGTAATCACGTAGAACATATCGGGACCAGGCGCGATAATCAGCGCCCACGACACGGCGACGAAGAGGGCGAATTTCGAAGGGTCAATCATCAATTTCCCACGGCATTTGGATTGGGTTTCACCTTCACGAACGTTCGTGTTTATTTAATCAGGCAAATTCAAGCGCGCGTGTTTTCCACTTTTCGACGTTTACGCCCTTAATCAAGAGCCACAGGATTGACGATAGGCTTCCGATCATGGCGATGAGCAAAATGTAGGGGTATAACTGAAGTCCAAGCGGCGGGTAGAGGAAGGTCAGCCAACCCATTCCTCCAACCACCGACAATATGCCCAAAAACCGGGGCAGGAATCCGGATCTGAAAACAAGGTAGCCATTCAGGAATGTGGAAAAACCGAAAAAAGCAACCGCCATTCCGGTAGCCTGGTCATTCACATTGAGCAAGAGGAGCGCAAGGGCTTGCTGCTGTTCGACGCCAAATACACTCAGGTAGGGATTGTTTCCCAGGACGAGCAGGGGGGCGATATAGAACAGGCGGCCCAGAACTTTGATGGTGCAGCCAATCAAGCTGAAAACGAGGGCCAGTAAGGCAATGTCTCCGTTTACCGGCTTGAGCAGGACATAGAAGAGGGATGTCTGAGCGATCTGACAAACCATTTCAATGAGGTAGACCGTGAAACCCAACTGAAACAGTTCTCTATGCGCCTGAATATTGGTCGCCGTCGCTGCGGCATCGCCGGCCACAACCAACTTACCACTGATGGCCATCTGGGCAGTGATTCCAGCAATGATGACGATCAGATATAGTAGCCCAGCAACTCGGGCATAGACTTGCGGCGATGTCTTGGCGGCATTGGTTGGCATTTATGTTTCTCCTACTCGTGCGGTGTCGTTAACTTGATTCGTCTGATGGAATGAATGTTGTTTCACTACCGTAATGGCGCATAGTTTGATCTTGGTGTGTCGACGTTGCGTGCGGGCATGGCGACCCCTTTGATGATCAACCACAGCGCGAGCGTCACTTCGAACACAAACATGGGCAGCCACACCAGCCAGGTGACTGATGATGACCAACCGGCAGGTCCGCCAAATAGTCCGGCGAGCTGCAGGGGCTGGATCACCACGAGCAAAACGGATGAAAACACGCCGAGCCAGGCAAGCGCCACCGGGATCCGCCGGCCGCGCAACAGGAGCCAGGAGAAGAGCGTGCTGCCTACGGCGAAGAAGATTGCGGCCTCGCTAGAGGCGGCTTCGAGTACACGACAGGTGAGGGCCAGCATGGCGAGGGCGGGTCCCTGCTCGCGGGTGATCATATAGAGCGTCACACCTAACACCAAGGCGGAGATGGACGTGAGCAGTGAGAGCACGGCTTTCACGTTCGTCTGGCCAGCCATCGCCAGGCTGGTCATACCGGCAGCAATGTACAAGAGGAATGTGATCCCGGCGACTCTTGCATAAAGGAGAGATGAGGTTTCGGCGGTACGGATTGACATAGTATTTTGTATTCCTACTTGACGAGATCTGTTTGATTGACCGAGACCAGATTCATTCCCAGATCACGGATCTTCTTGAGCAAACCATGCAGTGCTGCCTGGTCAATCACCGAGCTGACTAATCGAGTGTTCCCGTTGTCGTCCAGAGTGATGGTCACGCCCTCAAACCAGTCTGTCCATGGGAGGCCAAGATGTCCCTGGATTTCGATCTGATAGGCCATGGGTTGTCTTGAGTCAATCTGTGAGTTGATTTTGTTTGACATGACACTGCCCATCTGTTCTTCGCAAGCGCCCGACTATTTTGGCCACAATGGCTCCGGCACTGTGAAACCCAGGTCGCCCTGCCAGCTATTGCGCGCCGCGACATCGTGAACGGGTTTTCGCGGAGCGACCCGCCACTTGCCGAGCGGGTAGCCCATCGGAATGACCCCCTGCATGAACCAGCCTGCATCCTTCGGCACACCGAGGATGGCGCCCACCTCGTCCGCGAACGTGGTCTGCAGAACGCCTGTCCAGACGGAGCCGACCCCTTCAGCGCGGGCGGCCAGCATCGCGCTCCACAGCGCCTGGTCTATCGAGCTGCCCCCGCGGAGGCGACTAAAGCCGATCAGCAGTAATGGGACTTCGCCAAAGTGATGCGCCAAATAATCGCCCGAGCGAGCGGACCGTCCATACGGCGTATCGGACTTCAGCATTTCAGCGAAGGCGACGGGGCTCATGCCGAACTGCTCAAAGAGGCGCTCCCATGCCTTGAGGTAAAGCGGCGCGAGCTGAGACTTGATGTTTGGGTCATCGACCAGTAGGAAGCGCCACTGCTGGTCCATGTTGGGCGCGCGGATCGCGGCATCGAGGATGCGCGCCTGAACATCGTATGGAATCGGGTCAGGATTCAGCCGCCGCATTGCGCGGGTTGTGTACAGGGCTTCATAGATATCCATCGGTCTCCTCCATGCCATTCAATCATTACGGTCCATACCGCTTGCTCAACGCACCCATAACATAGCGACATGCGCCGTGAATGTCGAGCGACTTAAGTATGGTTGTGAGTATGGTTGTGGGATATCTTGAGAGGAGACGCTAGGCGCTTTTGCTCTATGCAGCCTTGCGGGCAACCTGCCGCGGAGGATTCAACAATCCCAACGCGCGGGCGCGGGCGACGGCTTCGGTGCGCCGCTGCACTTGCAGCTTGCTGAATATCTTGAGGTTGTGGCCCTTCACCGTGCTCAGGGTGAGGGAAAGCCGTCCGCCAATTTCTTGATTTGAGAGTCCTTCGGCGATCAGTTGTAGTACTTCCAGCTCGCGTTGGCTCAATGCCTCGATGAGTGGCTGGTCAGGTGGCGGAAATGATGGGTCTGCGCGGTTCTGCGCCTCGGTTTCAAACACCGCCAGCAACTTTCCAACATAGTCCGGCATGATTCCACGAGCCGATGTTTCGGACAATAGGTGTGCCATCGGAATTCCTTCGTCGACAAAGGTGCGGATAAAGCCGCCCGTCTCTGCCAGCGTAAGCGCATCGCCCAGAACCTGCAAAGCTTTGTCCTTTTCGCCATGCGCGTGGTGAGCGACCACCTGTAGAACCATCACCTTGAGCCTTTCATCCGCCCAACTTTTTGCTTCCACCTGTTGGCGCAGATGCCCGAGTAACGTCAGGGCCGCGGACGGGTCGCCCTGAGCCAGGTGTACCCGAGCCTGGCTGATGGGGAGTTCGTATCTCTGCGCCAGGACGGCGGCTGCGTCCACATGTCCCTGGCGAAGCAGCGTCAATACTTGCGCAGAAGCCACTTCGGGGATGCGATACAGAAAGTTGTGCTGATGAGCGGACTGACTCGCTTGAGCGAGAATGGCGGATGCCCCGGTCACATCTCCCGCTACCAGTTTCAGGCGGGCAAGAAATACCTCACAGATAAGGAATCGGTCAATAACCCGATCATATTGGCGCGCCAGCTGGAGGCTGCGTCGCCCGTGCTGCTCAGCGGCATCCAGGTCGTTCCATTCACAGAGGATACGCGCCAGACCAAGATGCGCTTCGCTGGCGATTGGGAGTGGCGGATCACCTGCCAATTGAAGGCCGCGAAGATAGGTTTCAGTCGCCTGATGGAACTGGTTTTCTGACTCCTGTACCATGCCCAGGCCGATGGTTGCCAGGATCGTGGTGAAGATATCCCCAGCTGCCTGGCTGAGCGTGATCGCTTCGGCAAGCGCCCGCCGGGCCGCAACACGGTCTCCCTTGTAGAGGTAGGCAATCCCCAGTGTCCAATTGGCGTTGGCGCGGAGAGTGTTGGCGGGGTGCAGATACTCCAGGGCGCGGCGCGACTGTGTAATCATCGTTTCTGCCTGGTACCGAGAAAGAGCCAAAGTGGCCCTAGCGGCGGCGATTTGTCCGATGAAATTTCGCGTCTGTTCGTCAGTCTCACGACCTTTCAGGGATGATTCAGCCGCTTGTAGTTTCTCCTCCACGCCGCTGGATTGGCCGGTAACCAGCAACAACGAAGCATGCTTCAACCACAACGAAGGACGGGCATCCAGTACCGCGGTCGGCAGAGACGACAGCCAGTCCAACACAGTGGTCACCGCGCCGCGAAAGTGAACGGGAATTCCCTTGATCAGCCGCTCGGCGCGTTCGACGTCATTGGCGGCAACCGCATGCCTGAACGCTTCGATGCCCAGATTATTATCTTCATACCATTGACTGGCGCGTGTGTGGTATCGGGAGACGCCATTAAGTCCATTTCCTGCGCTCGAGGGAGCGCTCTGGAAAAGCTGTTGCAACCGCTGTCGAAGTAAATCCGCAAAGAGGTGGTGATAGCGGAACCAACGCCGGTCGTTGTCCAGGGGAACGATGAACAGGTTGGCGCGATCGAGATATTCCAAGGTTTCTTGCCCGGAAGCGGACGGGGTGGGATGCAGGTCAGCATCTCCTTGCAGAACGGCATCACACAACGAACCACACAGGCGGTCGAGGATTGACGTGCGCAGCAGAAAAGTCTGCACCCTTTCGGACTGCTGGTGCAGGACTTCCTCAACGAGGTAGTCCAGAACGAAACGGTGGCTGCCGGTGAACGACTGGATGAATTCGGTGGTGTCTTTCTGTCCCTGCAACGAAATCGCGGCCAATTGCAGGCCGACAATCCAGCCTTCGGTGCGGTTTTCCAGTGCGGCGATGTCATCTGCAGAGAGCTGAAGTCCCATCACCGGGTTGAGAAAATCGGCGGATTCGACGGCGGTAAACCGCAGGTCGGTGGCGCGCAGTTCAGTCAATTGGCTCCGAGCGCGCAACCGCGCCAGGGGGAGATCTGGATCTTCGCGGGTGGAGATGACCAGGTGCATCTGTGGCGGCAGGTGTTCGAGTAGAAAGGCGAGGGCAATGTCAACTGGTTTGGCATCAATAGCGTGGTAGTCGTCAAGAACGAGGACGAATTCATCCAATTCAGTGGTGATCTCATTGAGCAGTGCTGACAGAATCGATTCGGTTGGAGGGGGTTGAGGGCTTTGGAGCACACCCAGCACCCCTTCTCCAATATGGGCAGCGATTGTCTGCAGAGCCGCGACGAGGTATGTCAGAAAGCGGTTGGGGTCGTTATCGCCTTCGTCGAGTGACAGCCAGGCAGCCGGTCGTGCGCAACTGGCAAGCCATTCGCTGACCAGCGTGGTTTTGCCAAAACCGGCGGGCGTGGAGATGAGCGTCAGTTTGCGGTGCATACCCTCGTTCAGCCGATTGATCAGACGGGGGCGGAGGACCGTTTTAGGCCTGGGTGGGGGGATAAACAGTTTTGTTGCGAGGATCGGCGCGGGCATGGAGCAATTGTAGAACACGCCCACCAAAACCTGTATCTCTTTGGTCTGCCTCACCAACTTCATGGCGACTTCACTCCCGAATCTTTGGCGGGCATCAGGCGCAGGCGGTATGACTGTTCTCGGAGGATAGATATGGAACCTTCGAATTACGAGAATCAGATCTACACGTACACACCCGTCACCGTTGCGCCGCCACCGCGACGGGGATGGAGCGCCTTTCAAGCCCTCGTGGTCGTGGCGCTGGTCGCGTTCGCCGCGCTGGGCGGTGGCGTCGCCGGGAGCGTGCTCACTGCCCGGACTGTGTTGACAATGATGCCAAAGGCGCAACCTGTTGCGGCCGCCCAGCCTATCGCGCAGAAGCCCGTCATCACCGCGGCCGATGTCCCGATTGCCACTGGCTCGCTCGCCGGGACGGTCTTCCGCAAGGTCGGCGGGTCGGTCGTGGAGATATCGAATGGGAGCGGTACCGGCTCTGGCGTTGTCGTCGACGCTAGCGGCCTCATCGTCACCAACTACCATGTCATCGCGCCGTCCTCGCGCACACGCACAACGGCCAGGATTAAAGTTCGCTTTGATGGCGGAGCGACCGCAACGGCCAAGGTCGTCCAAACCGATCAGACCAATGACTTGGCGATCCTCAAGGTCGATCTGCCGGCCGGCATCCCGGTCGCCGTGCTGGCCGACTCCGACGCTGTTGCAGTGGGTGATGTCATCGTCGCCATTGGCAACCCGTTTGGCCTGGACGGCACAGTCACCCAGGGCATCGTGAGCTCGGTCCGGCGCGCGTATGGTGGGCAGGGTGACCTGATCCAGGTCGATGCGGCCATCAACCCGGGTAACTCGGGCGGGCCGCTGCTCAACGCGAAGGGTGAGGTAATTGGGATTACGTCGATGATCGCCAGCCCCGTCCGCGGCTCGGTCGGGATCGGCTTCGCGGTGCCGATCAACATTGCGAAACTCCTGCTGAACTAGGTGGGTGTTGGAAGAGGCACCCCCCGGCCCCGCCGGGGGGTGCCTCTTCCGCTTTCGTGCTGATAGACTTTCCGCATGTCACAGGATTTCAATGGGAAAGTCGTCGTCATCACGGGCGGGGCGAGCGGGATGGGCGCCGCGACCGCCGGCGTGTTCGCCGAGTCGGGCGCGCGGGTGTTCATCATCGACCGGAATGCTGAACTTGCCCAACGGACCGCCTCCACATTCGCGGTCGAAGCCATCATCGGCGATGTCAGCCAGTCCGCTTTTTGCGAGGCCGCCATTTCCCGGGCGGCGGCTGGCGGGCGGCTTGATGCTTTGGTCAATGCAGCCGGCATCATCGTGCGGGCCACGGGTCTCGATACGAGCGACGAAGACTGGCAGCGCACCCTCAACGTCAATGTCAGCGGCGTCTTCTACATGTGCCGGGCCGCGATCCGGCAGATGAAGACCCAGGCGCCCAATGTCGATGGCGCCCGCGGCGCAATCGTCAACTTTGGCAGTATCTGGGGCGAACTGAGCGGGAAGGGCGCCCTGGCTTACGCGGCGAGCAAGGGCGCGGTGCATCAGATCACCCGTACCTTTGCGATTGAGCACGCCCGGGAGGGCATTCGGGTCAACGCGGTTTGCCCTGGCGAGGTCGACACGCCCATGCTGCGCGCGGCCGGCCGGGCCGTGCCGCTGACCGATGCCCAGGCGGCCGAGATGGGTGATCGCGTCGTGCCGATGGGCCGCCTCGCCCAGCCGGTCGAGATCGCCCGGATGGTCCGCTTCCTGTGCAGCTCCGAGGCCAGCTACATCACCGGCGCGATGCATTACGTCGACGCGGGTTACTCTGCCGTCTAGACTCATCACGCTGTGACTCATCAATAGAAGAAAGGAAGAAAGAAGTTATTGAGAATCCTTCCTCCTTCCTCCTTCTTCCATTCTTCTGCTAATGAGTTAGCCGGTGAGAAATGACACATTCCTTTCTGAATTCTGAATTCTGAATTCTGCATTCCAATGTCATTCACATACCGCCCTTTCGGCCGCACCGGCCTGCGCATCGCTCCGCTGGCGCTGGGCACCGACAACTTCGCCAATCCAACCCCGCGCGAGGAGTGCTTTGCGATTTTGGACGCCGCCGTCGCCGCCGGGATCAACCTGATTGACACCAGCAACAGCTACGCCAAAGGCGAGGCTGAACGCGTCATTGGGGCCTGGCTCGCGACACGCGGCAAGCGCGAGCAGGTGCTCATCGCGACCAAGGTGTATTACCCGACCGGCTCGGGCGCAAACGATCGTGGGCTCTCGCGGGCCCACATCATGCAGGCCTGCGAGGCGTCGCTGCAACGGCTGGGCGTCGACTGCATCGATCTGTATCAGACCCATCGGCCCGATTTCGACACGCCGCTCGAAGAAACCCTGCGCGCATTTGACGACCTCGTCACCCAGGGCAAGGTCCGCTACATCGGCAGCACGACCGCCCCAGCCTGGCAGGTGGTTGAATCGCTGATGACCAGCCTGCAACACCGCTTCGTCCAGATCGTGAGCGAGCAGTCGCCCTACAACCTGCTCGATCGGCGGATAGAGAACGAGTTGATCCCGGCCTGCCAACGGCATGGCCTGGCTGTCCTGACCTGGTCTCCGCTGGCGATGGGAATGCTGGCCGGCCGTTATGCGGATGCCGATGTCCCGCCGCTCGATTCGCGCATCGCCCTGCGGGGCGGGATCTACGCCGAGCGGGTTACCCGGCGCGGGGTCGAGATGGGCAATCAATTCGCCGCCCTGGCTCGCGCGGCTGGGCGCGAGCCCGCCCAGCTCGCCGTGACCTGGGTCAAGGAGCAACCCGGCATCACCGCGCCCATCATCGGGCCGCGCACGCTGGCCCAACTGCAGAACATGCTGCCGGTGCTGGAGATGACCCTCACCGATGATCTGCGCGCGCAGTGCGACGCGCTGTCGGCCCCCGGCTCGGTCACGGCAAGCTTCTTCAACTCGGCGCCCTGGATGAAGTGGAAGATTGTTTAGCGCGGCCGCCAGCGTACAATCGCCCGACATTCCACGAAGAAGGACAAAGCACTTTGACCCACGATTTTGATACGCCCGTTGACCGCCGCGCCTCCGGCTCCGTAAAGTGGGGCCGCTATCCCGCCGGCGTGCTGCCCATGTGGGTGGCCGACATGGATTTCGCCGCGCCGCCCGCGATCAGCGACGCGCTCAAGCGCCGGCTCGAACACCCCGTGTATGGGTATGAGTGGCCCAGCGCGCGGTTGTCGGAGGTAGTCGTGGCCTGGCTTGATAAGCGCTATGGCTGGAAAATCAAGCCCGAGGACATCGTCTTTCTGCCTGGCCTGGTCAGCGGAACCAACCTGGTGATGCGGGCCTTCGGCCACCTGGGCGACGAGGCCATCGTCATGACCCCCTCCTATCCACCGTTTCTTGGCGCGCCAGGCAACAACGGGATGGCCCTTAAGACCATCAAGCTGGCCCAGACGACCGTGCATGGCGTTGATCGCTACGACATCGACTTCGACGCCTTTGGCCACGCGTTCACGCCTCGCACGGCAGTGTATATCCACTGCCATCCGCACAATCCGACCGGGCGGGAGTACTCGACTGACGAGATGAAGCGCCTGGCCCGGATGTGCCTCGATCGGAATGTGCTGATCTGCTCGGACGAGATCCACTGCGACCTGATGCTCGATGGGCGTAAACACGTGCCGATGGCCTGCGTGTCGCCCGAGATCTCCCAGAATTGCGTCACCCTGATGGCGCCGAGCAAGACCTTCAACATTCCGGGCCTGGGCTGCGCCTTCGCCATCGTGCAGAATCCACGTTTGCGCCAGCGCCTCACCAACGCCGAGACCGGCATCGTCCCGCACGTCAACGCGCTGGGGCTCGCCGCCTGCGAGGCGGCTTTCACAGAGTGCGACGCGTGGCTGGCGGATTTGCAGGCGTATCTCGCCGCCAATCGGGATGCGATGCTGGAGTTCATCGCCAGGCGCATGCCCCACGTGGGTGTCGCCGTGCCCGAAGCAACCTATCTGGCGTTTTTGGACTTCAGCCGAACTCACATCACCGGCAGCCCATACACCTTCTTCCTGGAGCGGGCAAAGGTGGCCCTGAACGACGGCGCAACCTTTGGGCCAGGCTATGCGACCTATTCGAGGCTGAACTTCGGTTGTCCGCGCGGGCAGCTCATGGACGCGCTCGAGCGCATGGCAACGGTGCTGGATCACACGCATGAGG
>JBDSIP010000169.1:0-6148 GCA_039917915.1 Thermoflexales bacterium | reverse complement strand
GACAAGCTCGGCATCATCAGCAAGACCAAGGCGCGCCCGGATGAGCACCCCAACCAGATGGCCGTGTGGGCGGCCCTGGATTGCTTGAGCAAGACCGACATCAAAGCCGAGGAGATCGACGTCGTTATCTCCACCACCGAGGAGTGGCGCGAGTATCTGTTGTGGACGACAGGGGTGCACCTCGCCCATGAGATCGGCGCGACCCGGGCCTGGGGCATCGACATCCACATGCGCTGCGCCACGACGGTCGGCGCGCTCAAGATCGCCCGTGACATGATCATCGCCGACCCGGAGATCAACACGATCCTGATCGCCGGGGGGTATCGCATCGGCGATCTGATTGACCTGAGCAACCCGCGCACCTCGTTCATGTACAACATCAGCGCCGGGGCGGGCGCGCTGCTGCTGCGCCGCAATCACCCGCGTAACCATGTTCTCGGCGCGCACCTGATCACCGATGGCTCGATGAGCAAGCACGTGCTCGTGCCGGCCAGCGGCACGATCCAGTTCCCCACCGACGAAGCGGTCAAACGCGGCCTGTTCAAGTTCGATCTGGTCGAGCCCGAGGCGATGAAGAACCGCCTGAACGCCGTGTCGATGACGAATTGGCTGACCTGCGTCGACGAGGCGCTGCGCAAGAGCGGGCCGCGGCCCGATGGCCGGCCGCGCGGGCGGGCCGACCTGGGTTTCCTGAACATGGTGCTGGTCAAGCCTTCCGCATTCCGCGAGATGCTCGGCCACCTCGGCCTCAGCGAAGCGCAGGCCGTCTATTGCGCCGAGTATGGCCACATCGGTGAGCAGGACAGCATCATCAACATCATCGAAGGGCTGAAACAGGGCCGGCTGAAGGACGGCGACCTGATGGCCGTCATCGGCGCCGGCATCGGATACGTGTGGGGGGCGGCCTGCGTGCAATGGGGGCCGGCGGCATGAACGACCTGCTCAGGGCCAGACTGGACCGAGCCTTCACCCTCACCCGCGACCTGGTGGCCCATCTCGAGGAAGGCGCGCTGGGCCTGGACTTGCCGAATCTGCCCTCCAACCGGATCGCCGGGCAGCTCTGGTGCATCGTGGGCGCGCGCGAGAGCTACCTGCGGGCAATCGAGGCGGGCGGGTGGCAGGGATTCTCGTGCAGTCTGAGCGCGCCGCGGGTGAAAGACTCTACGCTGGCCGCCCTGGAAGCGACCCAGGCGCGTCTGGCCTCAATCGACTTCGCGTATTTGAGCGCCGGGCAGCTTGCCCTTGCATTTGATCTGCTCGAACACGAGATCCAGCATCACGGACAGCTGATTCGCTTTGTGTATGCGAATGGGCTTTCGTTCCCGGAGAGTTGGAACAAACGCTACACGGTGTAGCTAGGCGGCGCCAACAGACTGGGCCGGCAGGCGCCCACGGCGCTTTGAACTCATGGCAGAACCCGTTTCCGGCGGCGATATCCGCTTCCGGGGTTGGCTTTGTTCGTAATTCCGAGGTGAGCATCATGAAAACACTCATCGTTGATGGCGAGGAACTCGCCATGGCGCTTGAATCGCACAACTCCATGCTGAAGTATGTCTTTGACCGTGAGACAGGCGAGGTCATCCCAACGGCGGACGAGAGCTCGGGGTTCGAGATGGAAGAGGCCCAGCGGGAACTGATTGAGGCCAATTTTGGGGAGCGGTTTATCCGAATCGAGCCGGTGCCGTCCAACGAAGGCTGGGACCTCATGGCTGACTTCATCGCGGAGTTGCCCGAGGGTGTTGCCGCAGAACGGCTGGCGCGGGCCCTCGAAGGCAAGTCGCCCTTCCGGCGTTTCAAGGACACCTTGTTCGACTATCCCGAGCTGCGCGAAGACTGGTTCAAGTTTCACGAAGACGCGTTCTACGGTTTCGGGGAAGCGTGGCTAAAGGAAATGGGCATTGAGGCGACCCTCAAGCGGCGACAAGCGCCGTAGAAATGAGTTGGCGAGATCAGCATCCCCGCGCTTCGCGCGGGGATGCTGATCTCGCCGGGTTTTTTGGCGCGGCTTCTCGCCCGCGCGCTCGGGACGATTCTTCGGAAGCGACATGCAGATCACGACAACCTTCAAACCCGACAGCCGGGCCGCATGGCGGGCCTGGCTCGAACAACATCACGGCAGCGCCAGCGAGATCTGGCTGTTGTTGGACGACCGCCCGGACACGCCAGGCGTGTCCTATCTGGACGCAGTTGAGGAAGCCCTGTGCTTCGGCTGGATCGACAGCATTCAGAAACGATTCTCAACCTTCGAGCGCGCGCAGCGGTTTAGCCCGCGCAAGAAACGCAGCAACTGGACGGAACTGAACAAGGAGCGCGCGCGCCGGTTGATCCGGCTGGGGCTGATGAGCGAGGCGGGCCGAGCCACGCTGCCCGATCTGGCCATTTCGTCGGTTGTGTCGGATGATATCGCCCAGGCGCTCAAGTCGGTACCCGGTGCCTGGCCCAACTTCCTGGCGTTTCCCGAGCTCTACCGCCGGATTCGCCTCGGCTTCATGGAGGAGGGGCGCAAGGACAGGGCCGAGTTCGAGCGCCGGCTGGGCAACTTCGTCAAGAAGACCGCCGCCAATCAGATGTTTGGCAACTGGAACGACGGCGGAAGACTCGGATAAGCCGGCTGGCGTCAATTCAAGCGCCGCCCCACCCAAAAGCCTGCGTCTCCCAACTCAGCAGGTCGCCCTCGAGGTGCTCGCGCAGCCCGAGCCGCTCCATCAGCCACATCACATGCGCCCGGTGATGCATGTCGTGGGTGATCACATGCCCGATCCCGCCGCCATACGTTTTGGGCCGGGGCGGCTTGTCCAACGTGTCGACAAAACAAGCATCCCAGCGTCCATCGCGAGCGATCGCGCGGGCGAGCTCGGCGAAATCGCGGCTGATCTCGGCGTGCCGGCCCAGAAGCTCGGCCATCGATGTCCCGCTGCGCGCCTCAACTGCACGCCCGCGCAGCAGGTCGGTCCACACTTCCTGGTTGGCGATCATGTGGGCGAAGGTCTGGCGCAACGACGCGTGATCGATGTCGAAGGCGCGATCGAGCGCGTCGTCGGGCAAGGATTGGCAGGCCAGCAGCAACTGGCGGGTGGTCCAGGCGTCGTGGGCGAGCAGGCGATCGAGCAGGTCCATGCAGGGATTATGGCCCAGGGATTCCTGGCCTTCCGTAACTTCCGTTCTTCGTTCTTCTGTTAAGTCGCCGCCGATTGCGCGAGATGTGATTGGGCTCGACGGCTTGTGGCGCCACGATGGATCGTCAAGAAGTTCTGGCGCCTCACTTAGTACTACAGCCGCCTAACCGCGCGCGATCTCGCGAGAGACTACCGCAAGCGCTCGGAGCGCCTACCGGCCAGCGCATATGCGGCCGCGGTATACGGGAACGTCCGACAACCCTTGGGGTGGCCGCACATCGGGTTGCAGCGGGGAGCGTCGTATGGGCTGCCACCCCAAGGGTTAACCGACGTGCCGCCGCGCAGCCCAGACTCACCTGCTCATACACCGGCGCCGACTATTGCGCGCTGATCGCGGCCGCTTCATAAGCGGCGCTCAAAAGCCATGTCCAGGCAACGAAACTCGAGAGAGCCCTGAACTATTGGCCACGAAAACGGTCCTGCCAGAGCATATGCGGCTGTAGTATTAGACCGTGAGTCGGCGGTAGACTGCGGCGGTCTTTCGGGCGCATTCGTCCCAGGTGAAAGTCGCCGCGCGGGCGATGCCGCGGGCGCGCAGCTCGGCCGCAAGGTCGGGAGCGCCTAGCACGCGCAAGCAAGCCGCGGCGATTGCGCCCGGGTCGCGCGGGTCAAACAGCAGCGCGGCGTCTCCGGCGACCTCGGGCAGCGACGAAGTGTTCGAGCAGGCCACCGGCGCGCCGCAGGCCATGGCTTCGAGCGGGGTCAGCCCAAAGCCCTCGTAGAGCGAGGGAAACACAAACAAGTCGCAGGCCCCATACAACCCCGGCATTGCCGCGCTGGGGATATCCCCGATGAAGCGCACCCGATCGCCGATGCCCAACGCTTTAGCCCGATCTCGGGCCTCGGGGAAGCGCGGGTCCTGGTGCCCGGCAATGACGAGGGTGGGCGACGGCGCAGCCGCGCCGTCGATCACCCGCGTCCAGGCCTCCACCAGCCGGACCAGGTTTTTGTGCGGTTTGTTGCTGGCCAGATACAGCCCGAAGCGCTCCGGCAGGCGGAACTGGGCCCGGGCGGCGGCCGCGCCGGCGGCGGCCGCTTGCGGGTTGAACATCGCGTCGGCGGCCAAATGCGTCACAGTGATCTTTCCCCGCAACGGCGGAAACAAGCGGGTCAGGTCGTCGGCGGTGGCCTGCGAAATGGCGAAGAAGGCGTCGCTGGTCCGGGCGGCCAGCTCGGTCAGCAGGCGGATCATCAGCCGGGTCGTCGCCGAGGGGATGAGCTGCGGGTAGAGAAACGAGATCGCGTCGTAAAGCGTCGTTACGCTCGGCCCGCGGCGCAGATACGGGCGCACGTAGTACGGAAAGTGGGCGACCGCGTCCCGCGGCGCGGGATTGCGCAGCGCGTTGGATAGACCGAAGATCGGGGTCGCAGTTTCGACCAGCCGCACGGCCGGGTGGGCCAGCGCCGCGATGTCGTAGCGGGTGTTCCTTGCCCCGGGGTCATGGAGGATCGTCAGCGCGTCCGCCGGTTCGAGATGGGCCGGCAGCGCGGCCAGCAGATTCCACGCATAACGACCAATGCCGGGGAAGTGATCCTGGATGACGCGGGCGTCGAAGAAGAGATTCAACTCGAAAACAAACCCTTCTCCACCGCATCGCACAGAATATGTCCAATCGCGATGTGGGTCTCCTGGATGCGCTGGGTGCTGTCGGAGGGCACGACGATGGCGATGTCGCAGACCGGGGCGAGCGCGCCGCCGCCGCGCCCGGTCAGTCCGATCACGGTCGCGCCCAGGACCCGCGCGCGAAGGGCGGCCTCGCGCACGCTTGCGCTGTTGCCGCTGGTCGAAATGGCCATCAGCACGTCGCCGGGCCGGGTGAAGGCTTCGACCTGGCGGACGAAGACCTGGTCGTAGGCATAGTCGTTGGCAATGGCGCTGACGATCGAGCTGTTCGTGCTCAGGGCGATAGCCGGCAGGGCCCTGCGCTCCATCGTTAGTTTGCTGACCAGCTCGCCGACCAGGTGCTGGGCGTCGGCGGCGCTCCCTCCATTGCCGCACCACAGTGTCTGTCCGCCGGCCCGGTAGCAGGCCACAAGGGCCTGGGCGGCTCGGGCAATCGCCGGTCCGCAGGCGTCGATAGTCTTGAGCGTGACCTGGGCGCTCTCACTGAGCTGGGCGGCGATCATGTCGCTGAACTGGAATGCGGCATAGCTGTCCGGAGTGCCAATATCGACCATCGTGCCATCAAGGATAACGCCTCGCAGCCGGCCTTGCCCGGCGAGAGCCGGGAAGACATCCCGCTCGAACGAGAGCGGGCTGCGCTCGGGAAAGCCGTCCAGCACGGCCCGCTCGACGACATACACCCCGGCGTTGATCAAGCCCTCGCCGTCCGCGGACTTCTCGGCGAAGCGGGTGATGGCGCCATCGGGGCCAAGCTCGACCGCGCCGTAGCGCCCCGCGTCGGGCACCCGGATCAGCCCAACGGTGATACCCGATCCAGAAGTGTGGCGGGCGGCGAAGGCGCCGAGATCGGCCTCGAGGCAGGTGTCGCCATTGACGAGCATGAAGACCGGCTCGAGCAGGGGCGCGGCGTGGCGCAGCGCGCCGGCCGTGCCGAGCAGCGTGTCGATGGGCTCGCGTGAGTAGGTCAATGCCATGCCGAGCGCGCGGCCATCGTCAAAATGGGCCTGGATCATCTCGGCCTTGTAGCCGGCGCAGATCAAGGCCCGGGTGAAGCCCTGGGCCCGGAACGCGGCGAGCAGGCGCTCGAGGAAGGGCCGGCCGTAGACGAGGGCCATCGGCTTGGGGCGATCGTCGACGATCCCGCGCAAGCGCGTGCCCAGGCCGCCGGCGAGGATGACGAGTTGCGGAAGTGGCATTGGGGTGAATTGTCGCGCATTCGGTTTAGTCCATTTCTGCATTCGCGCGCCCCAAGCCCCTCACCCGCGCGCTTCGCGCCTGGGGCGCTCAGCGCGCCGCCCTCTCCCAGCGGGAGAGGGCAATCAATAGCCGCGGGTTGTTACACGATCTT
>JBDSIP010000168.1:0-4321 GCA_039917915.1 Thermoflexales bacterium | reverse complement strand
TCTTAGGGCCGCTGAAGTAAGTGGCGAGCGGCAGGCCGGTTTGGCGCCGGAATCGATTCTGGCCGCCCTCGCGGGCGAGCGTCTTGAGCAACGCATCGGTGCGGGTATCCTGCCACACGATCGCGTTGTAGACCGGCCGGCCGGTCGCCTTGTCCCACACCACGGTCGTTTCGCGCTGGTTGGTGATGCCAACCGCCGCTATCTGGGCGGCGCTCAAGTCGGCCGTGGCCAGCGCGCCCGCAATCACTTCCCGCGTGCGGGTCCAGATCTCCTCCGGGTCATGTTCAACCCAACCCGGACGCGGATAGATCTGGGTGTGCTCCTTCTGCGCCCGCGCGACCACCCCGCCCTCATGATCGAAGATCATGCAGCGTGTGCTTGTTGTGCCCTGGTCAATGGCGGCTATGTAAGTACTGGACATGGCTATATCCTCACAACTCCCAAAAAACCTGTTTTCGGACGCGTTATCCCCGGCTCCGCCGGGGATAACGCGTCCGAATGCGTCTTGCTGGCGCTCCATAAGGGAGTGTAGTCCGAATGCAGAATGCAGAATGCAGAAACTGTTCTACATTCTGCATGCTGCATTCAGCGCAGCGGCAGCCCCACCCGCTGTCGGACCTCGCGCAAGGTGACCGAGGCTTTCTCGCGGGCGCGAGCCGACATCTCGCCCACCTGCTTCCACACCGCCGCGGGATCGGCGGCGATTTCCGCCCTGCGCGCGCGCAAGCCACCCGTGAGTTCAACCAGCGCATCGGCAACGGCATCTTTCAGCGGCGCATAGCGCCGATTGCCAGCTTTGTATTCTTTCAACAGTGCGTTGTGCGTGTCGTTCTTGCCGGTCGCGCGCAGCAGGCTGAACAAGTTCTCGACCCCAGGGCTCATCACCTCTTGATCGCCCGTGCCCGTGTCGGTGACAGCCGATCGGACCTTGGCTCGCACGCCCTTCTCATCCTCGAACAAGCCGATGTAGTGCCTGGGGCCCAGGCTTTTGCTCATTTTCCGGGTCGGATCGGCCATCGAAAGGACCTTGGGCGTCTCGGTTGACAGCACCTGAGGCTCCGGGAAGTACTCGCCGAACTGGAAGTTGAAGCGCCGAACGATCTCGCGCGACAGTTCGAGATGCTGTTCCTGGTCCTTGCCGACTGGCACGTAGTCGGCGCGGTAGAGCAGGATGTCGGCGGCCTGCAGCACCGGATACGTGAACAGGCCGGCCGAGATGAACGCGCCCTGGGTGTCTTCGAGCTGATCAACCTTGTCCTTGAACTGGGTCTGGCGGGTCAAATCGCCATATGAGCACACGCAACTGAAGATCCAGGTCAGCTCCGTGTGTTCGGGCACCATCGACTGCACGCACAGGATCGCTCGAGCCGGGTCGATGCCGCAGGCCAACAGGTCGATCAGCATATTCTCGATATTGCGGCGCAGAGTGGCGGCCTCATAAGGCATCGTCATCGCATGCAAGTCGACGACGCAATACGTGCATTCGTATTCGTCCTGCAGCTTCACCCAGTTGGCGATCGCGCCCAGGTAGTTGCCGATGTGCAATTCGCCAGTCGGCTGGATGCCGGAGAAAACCGTGTGTTGTCGATTCATGTTGTCACCCTCCTGAAAAACAAGAACGCCCGCCCTCATCTGAGGGCGAGCGCAAGCTCGCGGTACCACCTCTGTTCGGGTTGGCTCAGAACTTCCAACAGAACCATTATCCGGAGACGATATTCCCCGGCTTCGCCGGGGAATATCGTCTCCGGCATTTGTTTTGTTGGTGGTTCTTGGGCCACTTCCCATCTCTCTGCTGATAACGGGGCCAACCCGATTCGGCTCGCCAGCGCCACTTCAGTCTGCGGACGATACCGGCTCACACCACCGCCGGCTCTCTGAGATCGCGCTCCGCGAACTTACTCTCGTCTGGGTCACTGCCGCTTATTTGTGCCGGGATTATAGCCGAGGCGGCCCGCCCATCGCCAGCGGGTGCATTCGCCGTTTGGGACATTTCTCGCGAAGCCGCGTAGCGCGAACCGAAAAAGCAAAGGCTTCGCGACTTCGCGTGAGATCCTCATGTCTCTTTCGCAATCTCGGGTGGGATGTTGCCCCCAGTGGCGAATGCGCACTCGCCGGCAGTCTGAAATGCGGCACTGGGCGTACCCTCACGAAACTCTCAGCACCGCGGGCTTGCCTGACCCTCATTCAAGACTACAATCGCAAAAGGAGATCCACCAAATCATGGCCAACGTGAGCAACCCGCTTCGTCTGCCCGAGCCTCGCAAGGCGCGCAAGAAGATCGACATCCCCTACAACCGGTGGCCGGAGCGGATCCGTCGCGCGATCAAGAGCTTTATCACGATCTTCATCGTGATCAGCATCCTGGTCACGATTTTCTATGTCGCCACCATCGACGATGTTTCCCTGAATGTCTTTTTCACGGGCTTGTCGACGGCGGCCACAGTGGTGGTCCAACTCGCGGCCGTGATGTTGACCATCATCGTGCAGTTCGGCTTTCTATTTTGGTTTCTGTCGCGCCCAAAAGTCCAGATCATCCGGCCGGGCGATGATTCCACCGTCACCTTCGACGACTATTGGGGTCAGCCCCAGCTCGTCAAGCTTGTGCGGCAATGGATGTCGCTCTTGCGCGATCGCAAGGAATTCGAAAAAATGGGCGGCAAATACATCAGCGGGCTGCTGCTGTATGGCGCGCCCGGCACCGGCAAGACTTTGCTGGCCAAGGCCGTCGCCGGCGAGTCCGGGATGGCCTTTGTCTCCGCCCTCGGGACCAGTTTCTACGGCATGTTCTGGGGCATGGACATTCTGATGGTTCTGCGTTACAGCAAGATCGCCCGCGACCTGGCCAAGAAGTACGGCGCCTGTGTCGCCTATATCGACGAGATTGACGGCATCGGCATGTCGCGTTCGGGTGTGCGCGGCGGGGCCGGCGGCGCGGGCGGCACGACCATGGGGGGCGGCGGCATGGGCATGATGGGGATGGGCTCATCGTTCGCCCTGACCACCCTGCTCAGCCAGATGGATGGCATGGGCGAAAACAGCGGCGCTGAGAAGCGCGCCATGCGCTTCTGGAAACTGCTCGGCCGGCACTATGTCCCCAAGCGCAACTGGCACGTCATGTGGATGGGCAGCACTAACCGCCCGGATGTCCTCGATCCGGCCCTAACCCGCTCCGGCCGTCTGGACACCAAAATCTCCGTCGACGCGCCTGACCGGGCCAGCCGCCGCATGGTAATCGAAGGCTACCTCAAGAAGATCAAGTGCGATGACACCCTCGACATCGAGGCCCTGGTCGCCGACACCGTCGGCAAGACGCCGGCGGATATCTCGAGCGCCATCACCAAAGATGCGGTCCGGATCGCCTTTTTTGATGGCCGGCGGCTTGTTTCCATGCGCGATATCGACAAGGCCTTCATGGAGCAAGGCCTTGGCATGGAGACTCCGATCGAGGAGATGGACGAGGGTCAGCGGCGCGTCCTCGCCTATCACGAGGCGGGTCACGCCGTAGCCCAGTTCTACGTCATGCCCGATCAGAAAATTGTGCGGGCGACGATCGTCCGGCTCTCGAGCGGGGCCCAGGGGCATGTGCAGCCGGTCGACACCGTCGAGCAGCACATCGAACCGGTCATGCGCTATGCCTATGACACCATCGTGTCGCTGGCAGGACGGGCGGCCGAAAAGATTCTGACCGGGCAAATTTACAACAGCGTCGGGGGCGACTACATGGCCGTCCAACGCAATTTGTTTCTGATGGCCCGCACCGGTTTCTTTGGCCCTTCACTGGCCCTCGAGCTGGCCGGCGACTCGATGTCGCGCAACAACAAAGTGCTCGAAAACTACTGGATTCAGCTTGAAGACATGACAGACCGCCTGCTTCGCCGGCATTGGAAAGAGGTCACGGCCCTGGCCGAAGGCCTGCTCGCCCATGGCACTCTGAGCGGCAAGGAAGTCGTCAGCGTCATCGAATCGAACCAAAGCGCGGATGCCGCAGCCGCAGAGAACGTGCCCGGCACGCTGGCCGCCATCCGCTCGCAGGTGCGGGCGCAAGCCTCCGCGGGCGCGCGTGGCGCGGCGGCCGGGGCCGAGAGTTTCTACGTGCCGCCGGTCGTCGGAATAGCCGCCGGCGCCGGCGCCAAGCCCGAGGATGTGATCGTCATCAACGGCGCATCGGCGCCAGGTGCCCCTGCCGCACCTGCGCCGGCCAGTCCGCCATCGGTGCCGGCCCCACCGCCGGTCCCCACGCCTGCGCCAATGCAAAACGGCAATGGCAATGGCGCTTATGCGCCGGAGCTCGTCCACGACGGGCGGGGCAGTTACACCCCGG
>JBDSIP010000167.1:0-6075 GCA_039917915.1 Thermoflexales bacterium | reverse complement strand
CTACGTTCGAGCCGAGTGAAGGATCCCTGCGACTGTCCACCGCCACTGAGTAAATCGGGAAACGCGCGCGGATGCTGGCTCACCCGCATCCCGCCCGGCGCCACAGGGATGCATCACCCCCCCATCTCCCGCAGCGCCACCTTCGCCGCGTGGTAGCCGCACATCCCGTGCACACCGCCCCCCGGCGGCGTCGACGACGAGCACAGATACACCCCCTTCAACGGCGTGGTGTAGGGCCGCAGACTGAACATGGGCCGGGTGAAGGTCTGCCAGATGTCCTGCGCGCCGCCCATGATGTCGCCGCCGACGTAGTTCGGGTTGTAAGCCTCCATCTCGACCGCCCCGCGGGTATGCCGGGCGATCACGCAGTCGCGGAAGCCTGGCGCGAAGCGCTCGATTTGAGCCTCGATCACGGCGGTCATGTCTTTGGTGCTTCCGTTGGGCAGGTGGCAATACGCCCAGGCGGTGTGTTTGCCCGCCGGCGCCCGGCTCGGGTCAAACAGGCTGGGCTGGACGAGCAGGACGAATGGCCGATCGGAATGCCGGCCGCCGGAGGCTGCGCGCTCGCTGGTCGCGATCTCCTCGAGCGTCCCGCCCAGGTGCAACGTGGCGGCACGGGCGCACTCCTTCGCCTTCCACGGGATCGGCCCACTCAGGGCGAAATCGATCTTGAACACGCCCGGCCCATACCGGAACTGCCCGAGGCGCCTGCGATAGGACTCAGATAGACGCTCGCCCGCCATCGACGCAAGTTGGCGCGGACCGACGTCCAGCAAAATCGCCCGCGCATCCGAAAACTCGTCCAGCGAGGTCACCCGCCGGCCCGTCTCGACTTCGCCGCCCAGCCCGCGCAGGATTTCCACCAGCGCGTCTGCGATGCGCTGTGAGCCGCCCCGCGGCATCGGCCAGCCCACCGCATGCGCGCTGGTCGCCAGCACGAGCGCATACGCGGCGCTCACGGGCGCCTCGAGCGGCAACATCGAGTGGGCGGCCACCCCCGCAAACATCGCCCTGGCCCGTTTGCCGCGAAAGGCGATCTTCGCCAGGATCGCGGCCGGGAGCAGCGCCAGCGCGCCAAATCGGGCCAGGGCGAAGGGGTGGCGGGGCGGGATCCGCAAGGGTCCCAGGGTTTCGTCGGTGAGCGGTGTGAAGTCGTGGACATACGGCCCAATCAACCGCTGATAAGCGGCGCCATCCGGGCCGAGGTTGGCTGCGGTGGCCGCAAGGTCGCGCTCGACCACGACCGCCGTTCCGTCATCGAGGGGATGGGCGAAGGCGGCCGGCGGGTAGACCCATTCGACCCCGTGTTCGGCCAGGGGCATCTCGCGAAAGAACGGTGATGCGACCGCCAGCGGGTGAATCGCCGAGCACGTGTCATGGATAAAGCCGGGCTGGGTCAGCGCCGCGCTGCGGCATCCGCCGCCAAGCGTGTCCGACGCCTCGATCACCTGCACGCTACGGCCGGCTCGGGCCAGGGTGATGGCGGCGGCCAGTCCATTCGGCCCGGACCCCACAGTGACGACTTTGTTACGATCTGCCATACTGTCAGCATCCTACCGTCCAATCGTCCACCGTACGCGAAGAGAAATTTCACGATTTTCGGCGCTTTCTGACTACAATCCCGGATATGCCCTCAGTCACGGTACGCCTGCTTGGCCCGCCGCGGGTCGAGCGGGACGGCATCGCCGTCATCTTTGAGACTCGCAAGGTGCTGGCGCTTCTGGCCTATCTGGCCGTTCAGGGCAAGCCGGTGCCGCGCGAGACGCTGGCTGCCTTGCTCTGGCCGGACCATGATGGCGCCCACGCGAGCGGCGACCTGCGCCGGGCGCTGTCGTCGCTTCGCAAGGCGCTGGGAGACGAGGCCGTGGCCGCCGATCGCCGAACGGTCTCACTCACGTTGGTGCCGGATCAGTTCGATTTGGCCGTATTTCGACATGCGCTTGTCCAGGCCGCGGCATCGCAGGGCGAGGCGCAACTGTCCAGCCTGCACGAGGCCGCCGAACTGTGCCGGGATGCCTTTATGGCGGGTTTCAGCCTGCGCGACAGCGCCGAGTTTGATGACTGGCAAGCCCGAGAGCGCGACCAGGTCGAGTCTGAATTGGCGGATTGCCTGGAGTTGCTCATTCGCGCTCAGGATGCGCGGGGCAACCTGATCCAGGCCATCGCCTACGCCCGGCGCTGGTTGGCCCTCGATCCGTTGCGCGAGGATGCCCACCGCCGGCTCATGAGTCTCTACGGGCGCGCGGGTCGCCGCGATGAGGCGCTCCGCCAATACCGCGAGTGCGAGCGCATTCTTGAGGCCGATCTCGGCGTGCCGCCCCTGGCCGAGACCACCGCCCTCTACGACGCGATCAAGGAGAACCGCCCGGCGCCGGTGGCGCTGGCGGCCGCAGCAGCATTACGGCCGCTACCAGCGGCGGTGATGCCCCTCACCGGGCGGGATCACGAGTGGGCGGCGATGGCCGGCGCGCTGGAGACCTGGGCCTCCCACGGGCATTGGATCGCGCTGGAGGGCGAGCCCGGGATCGGCAAGTCCCGGCTGATGGACGATTTCGTAGTACTGGCGCGCGAGCGGGGCCACGCCGTCATCCAGATCGGTTGCCACGAGGGCGAGTCTGATCTCGCCCACGAGCCCGTCACCCAGGCGCTGCGGGCAACATTTGAGGATTCAAGGTTGGCCGCGCGGCTGGGCGGGCTGCCCGCCCACTGGCGGATCGAGCTGGCCAGGCTCATGCCCGAGCTTGGCCCGGGCGCGATCGCCGGCGGCGCCGGCGCACAGGCCCGCCTGTTCGAGGCCGCCCGCCAGGCCTGGATCCTGGCCGCGGGCGGGGGTGTGCTCGTCCTTGCGTTTGACGACTTGCATTGGGCGGATGCCGCCTCGATCGATCTGATCGCATATCTTTCGCGCCGGCTGGCCGGGACACGGGTGATGCTCATCACCGCCTGGCGCGAAGAGGCGGGCGTCGACGTGACGCGGCTGCGCCACGCCCTGGCGGAGGCCCTGCGGGCCGGGCGGGCGCTTCATCTCGTCCTCGGCCGATTGACGCCGGCCCAGGTCGAAGCGCTCGCCCGTTGCGCGTCGCCGGCCCGCGCGGCCGATCGACTCGGGCGGCGCCTGTTCGTGGAAAGTGAGGGCGTGCCGCTGCTGGTGGCCGAGTATCTTCGGGCGCTGGCCGACGGCCCGGCGGCTCCGGGGAGCGCGTGGCCCATGCCCGGAAACGTCCGCGAACTGCTGCGGGCACGGGTGTATGCCCTGGATGAGACCAGCCGCCAGGTTCTGCAAGCCGCGGCCGTGCTCGGGCGCTCCTTCGACGCTGCCCTTGCCGAGCAGGCGAGCGGACGCAGCGACGAGGAAGCCGCCGCTGCGCTGGAAACCCTGATCGCGCGCGGGATGGTCCGCGGCACCGGCGACGAATCATGCGATTTCGTCCACGAAAAGCTGCGCGAGCTCGTCTACGAAGGCATCCCGCTCGGCCGGCGCCGGTTGCTGCACTTGCGCATCGCCCAATCGATCGCCCGCCGGGCCCGCGGCAAACGGGCGGGAGAACTGGCCGGCCAGGCGGCCCGCCACTTTCAGCAGGCGGGCGCCGACGACGATGCAGCTCGATGTTATGCGTTGGCCGGCGACCGCGCCCGGGGCGCGTTCGCCAACGCGTCCGCGCTCGCGCATTACACCGCCGCGCTTGAGTTGGGCCACCCGGATGAGGCCGTCCTGCGCGAGGCGCTCGGCGATCTGCGCGCCCTGCACGGCGAGTACGCCCTGGCCGCCCAGACCTATCGGGCGGCATTTGGGTTGGCATCCGCCAGCGCGGCGCGCGGGCGAATTGCCCACAAGCTGGGCAATGTCTTTTACCGCCGCGGCGATTGGGATCAGGCCGAGGCGCAGTACGAAGCGGCCGTTGCGCTCGATGGCGGGTTGGGCCGGGCGGAAGTCCTGGCGGACTGGAGCCGCACTTGCCACAAGCGCGGCGACGATGCCCGGGCCCGGTCGCTGGCCGCCCAGGCGCTAAGTCTGGCTCAGGCGGCCGGCGAGCCGCGCGCGCTGGCCCAGGCCCACAACTGCGCGGGTGTCCTGGCCCGGCATGCGGGCGACTACTCCGAAGCGCGCGACCAGTTCGGGCGGAGCCTGCAACTTGCCCGCGAGCTAGGCGATCGCGCCTCCGAAATTGCGGCGATGAACAACCTCGGGCTCGCCCAGCGCGACGATGGCGACTTCCTGGCCGCAATGGCGCTGACTCAGGAGGCGCTCCGGCTGTGCGAGGATTATGGCGACCGGCACGGCGAGGCGGCCCTGCGCAGCAACCTGGCCGATCTTCTGCGCGACGCGGGCGAGATTCCCGCCGCGATGGAACAGCTCAAACAGTCGGTTGTCATCCTGGCCGAGATCGGCGCGGACACCGGCAGTCTTCAGCCCGAAGTGTGGAAGCTGACGGAGTGGTGATTTGCCGATCGCCGACCGCCACGTCCGAAATACCTGCGACACCGCATAATGGCCATCAAGATAGCCATCTCGGGAGGAACCTGTGGCCGAGTCATTCTCCATCGCTGAAGCCCGCAATAACCTCGCCGCGCTCGTGCATACGTTGCGGGGTCGCGCGGCCATCCGCATTACGCGGCGCGGCAAGCCCGTGGCCGTGCTCGTCGCCATTGATGAGTACGAGCGCCTGAGCGCGGTGAAGCGCCGATTTTGGGACGCATATTCGGCCTTTCGCGAAGGCGCCGATCTTGCGGCGCTCGACATCGGCCCCGGCGATTTCGCAGGCCTGCGCGATCCGTCTGCGGGGCGCGCGGTGGATCTGTGAAATACCTGCTCGACACGAACATCGTGTCCGAGCCGCTGCGGCCCAAGCCGAACAGCAAAGTCCTGGCTCGGCTGCGCCAGCACGGTGAGGAATTGGCGATTCCGACAATCGTCTGGCACGAACTTTGGTATGGGTGCCAGCGCCTTCCCGTGTCTACGCGGCGGACTGGGATTGAGCGCTATCTTCTTGAGGTCATCGAGATCTCGATCCCGATCGTTGCCTACGATGACCGCGCCGCTGTTTGGCACGCCTCAGAGCGCGCACGATTGGCCGCGCTCGGCAAACCAACGCCGTTCGCCGATGGCCAAATCGCGTCTATCGCGGCCGTGGGCGAGATGACGCTGGTAACGCTTAACGAACGCGACTATGCGCAGTTCGAAGGGCTGCGTGCGCAGAACTGGGCCAGGAACTAGGCCTGCTTCGCGCCGAGCCCTCTCCTTTGCCCTTCGTTTCTCGCTTCTTCGCAACTGCTCAGGCCGAAGACTTGAGAATTCGCGCGTCGTCGCGTTTGTCATGCTGAGTGGCGCACCGCCACGGCCGAAAGCGCATGCAGAAACTGGCGCGCGGCGACGCCCAGCCTGTCACCCTGAGTTTCGTACCGCCCCGGGCCGAAGGGGCATGCAGAAACTGGCGCGCGGCGACGCCCGGCCTGTCACCCTGAGTTTCGTGCCGCCCCGGGCCTAAGGGGCATGCAGAAACCGGCGCGCGGCGACGCCCGGCCTGTCACCCTGAGCGAAGCGAAGGGTCTCTACCGCGGCTCGCCCGAGCGTTGGCCTGGTCCCATAGCCGCGGCATTGCGGAGCCAGTTTCTGAGCAGCGAAGCGAAGGGTCTCTATCGCGGCTCGCCCGAGCGTCGGACGTAAGTCATAGCCGCGGCATAGCGGCGCCCGTTTCTGAGCAGCGCGCCCAACGCACCTCCGTAGCCGTGGACGTAACCGCCGTGGCGAGAGTGTGACTGGGCTGCGGCAGAGACCCTTCGCTTCGCTCAGGGTGACAAGCATGGTTGGGCGCGCGAAGCATGACAACCGAGAGGACTGTGCGCCGATCTTGGCGACAGCATTCGGCGTGTCACCCTTCGCTTCGCAGCTCATGACATAGTCATCGCAAAGCACCCGGGGATCGCGCGTCGTCGGTTAACCCTTAGGGTGGCCCCCTTGGAGCCGTGGCCGATTGACGCTTCAAGGGGGCCACCCTAAGGGTTGACCGACGTTCACTCAAATCCAGGCGAGGGCAGGCGTGAACAGCGCTTTGCGCGAGCCGATGTCATGCCTGC